>CAXBAZ010000143.1:0-7920 GCA_963973395.1 uncultured Acidimicrobiaceae bacterium | reverse complement strand
CGCGCAGGGGGTCGGGGGTTCGAATCCCTCACGGCCCACTCGGAACGCCCAGGTCAACGACCTGGGCGTTGTCGCGTCTGCCGTCGAACACGGCCGAGGGGAGCCAATAGGGGAGCCAACGGGGAGCCGATCTCCCGGGCTCGGAGCGTCGGTGGGCGAGGTCCGTGCTCGTTCGGGGGCGACCGAGATCGTCTGGGACTCGGGACAGTCGGCGAACGCTCAGCCAGCTGGCGCGTTCGTGACGTGGGCTCACGCAAGTATCTCCGTGCGATAGGCGGCGCTTTGCGTCCGGACGAACGGCATTTCGTTTTGGGTACACATTGCGCCCCGGCCCGTTCTGGCCGGGGCGCTTTCGGGCCGCCCGGCGGTACTCAGGGGGGTTCAGAAGCAGGACAAACGGAAGTCCTCGACGCGGAGTTCCCCGTTGGCGAACACGACATTCTCCTTGATCTGGTAACGCACAACGTCGCCGTTCTCGCTGACCGCCTTGACGTTGAAGACGTTCCCGAATCCACCACCGTTCTGCACGCTCCGATCGTGGAATGTCTCTCGAACTCGAGCGGTGAAGCTCGGCTCCTGCGGATCGAACGGCTCAAACTCAACATCGGCTCGGAACGAGCCTGCGATCACAATGTGTCCGTCATCGAACGCTGTGACGTGGAAGGTCTCGCGAAACTCAACGGTCGCAATTCCCTCGACTGCCCCCTCACAGGGACCTGCGAACGGCGTGACAATCGTCCCGGACGACTGATCAGTGAACACCTCTGCCGGAGGCCCCACGTGCGCAGACGCCGGCGCGGACACAAGGGTCACGGTTCCTGCGAGCAGCACGGCAATCACAAGAAGCTTTTTCATGGTGGGAGTCCCTTCGTTGGATCTGACTTTCGCTCGCTGTCGTTCAGCGCAGGCATGACAGCGCGACGCCAGCTCCCATCCATCGCTCGAGCGGGCCCATTCCTGTCGCGAGGGTCCCCGCCTACCAAGACGTCCGATCTTGCTCGGTGCGTGCCGGACAGCGTTTCAGGATGAGGGGACACCCGACGTACGGACTGCCGGGCATCCGGCGACGCCGCAACCGTTGTCCTGGTCGTCATGGCGCGCCTGTCGCAACGCACTTCGGTCGGCCACGGGGGCCGCCAGAGAACGCACGTACCCAGAGGTCAGAATCGGGAACCAAACGACCGAGCCTGGCCTTCGATCGGCACGACTTGGGACGCAGAGGAGGAGGCCATCCGCTACGACGACGGCCACCCCGATGACGATGAACCCGAGATCGTCGAGATGACCGATGGAGACACCGTCAGGTTCGGCGGCGGCGGCTTCTCGGAGACTGAGAGCGGCGAGAGCTACGACGACGTCGTGGCGTCCATCGACTGGCGGCAACGGCCGCTGGGACACGTGAGCAAGACGTGGCGTCTCAGTTGGTCGTGGTCAGTCGGACGCAACGAAGAGGTTGTACTGCGTGACGGTCTTGAAGCCCATGCGGCGGTAGACCGGGTCACCCATGGGGCTGGCCTGCAACACGCCGATCGAGCAACCCTGGTCTTTGCCTGCAGCGAGCACGGTCGTACTGATCGCGGCCCCCAGGCCGCGTCCGCGAAACTGCTCGCGCACGCCGATGGCGTACACGCCGGCGACGTCGGTGGTGCGAAGCAGCTGTCCGCACGCAGCAGGATCACCGTCGACGTAGCCGAGGAACCAGGAGCAGCCGGCGTCGTCGAGCGTGGACGCGGGTGCGAGCGTGCCCGCTGCCTCCAACGGTGCGCCGAAGGCTTCCGACGCCACGATGGCGAAATCGTCGAGCTGGGCCGATTCGGTGACTGCGAGGATCTCGGCATCGCCGTCTGCCTCCGCCGGGAGGTCGGTAAGGGGTGCGTAGGCCATTCCGGGCATGGTTGTCGCCGTCGGATTCAGACCGGCCGCCTCGGCCATGTCTGCGACTGCGTGCGCGATGGAATCCGGGGCGGTCACCCAGAAGGGGACGTTTCGTTTCCAGAGCCAGCTCGTTGCTCGCGCCAGGTCGTCGACAGTCGGTTCTTCGAAGACGAACGCTTGATTGAACAGGGGCATCGGCACTCCGACCGACGAGCAGCGGATCGCACCGAATGTCCGTGACTCACCTCCCGAGGCGTGGTCCGCCGTGAAGTGCAGCCACGCAGCCCAGTTCTCGTTCAGATCGGCAAGCTCGTCGCGGCTCATTCTGTGCCCTTTCGTCCCCGTGGCCGTCCACGCTACGACGCTCATCGTCAGACGAAGCGCACACGGACCCCCGTCCGCCGTCGTCCAAGTACCGGTGGAGCCGAAGGGCCGAGGTACCCAGAGACATCGTCCCCGCACGGGTGTGGGTCGTGCTCGCCCGCTGAGAAGACGCCATGCCGGTGTTTCGGCCTCATCCGGTGAGCGGGAGAGGCACTCGCTCACCTGGTGCGAACGTGCCGGTCGAACCACTCCCACGCGAGGTCGGCGGCGATGACGTCTTGGGTTGTGGGCCCGAACCGGGCTTCATCGAACACGTCAGGGGGGTCGCCGGGTCGCAGGTGCCCGTGGCCCACGATCGTGAGGAAGGTGACATCGGCCGTGCAGCCGACGAAGTCCTCACGCCGGAGCTGGTCGGTGACCTGCTCGACCGGCGGCGATGGTTCGCAGCCGCGCTCTGCCGCCCAGGTCTCCACGTCGCTGTGGGTGGCGGCGTGGTCGCTGATCGGATCGAGGTCGCCGTGGATGTGGAGCAGCGGCGCCTGGCGTTCGCCGGCGCAGGTGCCGGTCGCCGGGGTGATGCCTCCCACGGTGACGACCGAGGCGACGAGATCTGGGCGCCGACAGGCGACGAGCGAGGCCATGTTGGCGCCGAGCGAGGTTCCGATCAGGTGCACGCGGTCGGCATCGATGCACGCCGTGTCGACCAGCTCGTCGATGAGGGTGGCGATGAAGCCGACATCGTCGGCGCCGTCCGGGTCGGCAGCCGGTTCAGGCGAGGAGTACCAGAAGGTTGGTCCCCCGTCGGGCAGGTTGGTTGCTTCCGGGTAGACGACGACGATGCCTTCGGCGTCGGCGACCTCACTCCACCGGTCCAGGTCCAGCTGGAGGTCCACCGAGCCGCCCAGGAGGTAGAGGTCGACGACGAGCGGTGAGGGCAGGTCTCGCTGCTCTGGTACGTCGACTGCGTACTGGCGGGTCAGCCCGTCGGGCGCCTCGATCATGGCGTCGCTCACGCCCGCCCCCGGTCCGGACGGACACGTCACGAGAGGGTCATCCTCCCCAGCCGGCGTGCTCTTCGCCGGTGCCGTCGTTGCCGATACCGCCTGCGACTCGACATCGCCACCATCACCGCAGGCGGTAGCTACGAGAACCAGGCACAAGAGAACAGTGACGACGACGCGCATGTCTGGTCTCCTCTGAGCTCCGAGCCCGAGCCACCGCCGTCGCTCGTCGCCGCCGGGCGCGGCGATAGACCCAGTGGCGAGGAACAGGGCAGAGCAGCGGGTCAGTATGCGTCGCGTGCCCGGTTCATCGTGCGACCGACGGAGTTCCTGTCGATCGTCCCCTGAGCATCGCGTCGACGTCGTCATCCGCTCGCCACCAGGGTCGTGGTGAGGACGATGACCAGGCTGGCTGTGCCGAGCTCCCAGACGCCGACCCGTCGGAGGCGCTGGAGCGTGGAGCTGGTGGTCAGGTCCCTGTCGCGGGTGATCGCGAGTCGGTTGCTGGCGCCCAGGGCCACGACGACGGCGAAGACGAGCACCTTGGCAACAAGGATCCGGCCGTAGGACGTCGCCCACAGTTCGCTGGGGGCGCCCAGGCGCGAGACGGCCAGACCGACACCGGCTGCGACGGTGACAACCAGGGTCCCTGCCGCGAGCCGGGAGAACCGGGACAACAGTGCCCCCCGCCGCGACGGGTTCTGGCGCAGCACCCGGACGAGGCCGAACAGACCACCGATCCAGATGGACAGGGCCGTGACGTGGACCACCGCGGCCAGCGACGCGAACGCCACGGAGTTGTGCCCGATGAGTCCGTAGGTGAACACGACCGCTGTCGCGCCGACGGCACCGCCGACGACCGCGTGCCTCCCGGTCCCGAGCGCGGCGGCCAGCAGAAGCGCGGCACCGAGCAGGCGTAGCCAGAACCCGATCGCGAGCCTCCCTTCCAGCGCAGCATCCCACGCCGAAACGTCGAACAGGGCTGCGGTGTCGCCACCGGCATGGAGTGCGGCCTGCGTCGACACCCACGCCAGCGTGACGAGCACCAAGGCCACCGCGGCACCGGCCGCGACCACGTCTCGCGCCGCCGGCACGGAGCTCCGGTCGATGACACGGCCGAACACGAACAGGCCGACAACGAGGACCGTCGCGGCGTATCCGATGCCGCGCACCACGGCCTGTGCCTGCTCGAGCCGATCGGTCGCACCGTCGTGGAGGGCCCCGAAGGCCGCGGCGAGCTGGTCGCCATCTGCCGGGTCACCGGGACCGCCCGCGGCGACGACCGTTGTGGTCGTGGCTGTCGTCGTGCTGGTGGTGGCCGTCGTGCTGGTGCTCGTCGAAGATGACGGAGCCACGGGTGCTGCCTCGGTCGGTGGTTCCTCGACGATGCGCGCATCAACGGAGAAGCGGATGCCGACCTCGATCCGATGGCCGTCGGCGGCCAGCAGCGCGACCGCGACAGCCACCTCGCCGGCGAGGATCGGTTCACCGGGTCGGACCACCAACGCCCGCTGGGACGAACCGGCCGCCGACGCAGCCACGACCGGTTCCCCGTCGACCACCACCGCCACCTCGGCGCTCTCGGGCTGGACCGACGAGACGAACACGAACTCGATCTCATCGACCATCTCCGCCACCACCGAATTGGTCGCCGGAGTCGACGACTCGAGATCGCTGTGCGCAACGGCCGGTGCTGCGGTCAGCGTCCATCCAGCGAGGAGCGAGAACACGAAGGTCGTGGCCCGTGCACAGCGCCGCTTCTCGGTCCTGTTCGCATCCACGCTGCGTTCATCGGTCGACGACGTCGGTCCTGTCGGTCGGCGGTGACGCCACGCTCCTTGGCTGGAGGAACTGATTGCCCTCGTTCACCCGAGACACGACGACGTGGCGAGCTCGCTGCGCTCGTATCGGCTGGCGGCAAAGTCCAAGGCCCGCAGCGCGGCCGCGCGATCGCCGTCGGTGAGACTGGCCTCCGCTTGGCGCAACGCGCCGGCGATGGTCTGCAGGTCGCGGTCGATCGGACCGCCGCCGTCGTTGACCTCGCCGTCAGCGGCAAGCGCATCCCGCAGGTCCTCGATTGCGTCGGCAGAGTCGCCGATCTCTCCGGCATCCACGGCCCCGGCGAGCAGCAGCGTCCGCAACGTCTGGGGGCTCCGGCCGTCGACCCGGAACACCTCACATGGCTCGAGGGCGTCGACCCCGTTCACCGGACCGGTGACCACGTCTGCGGCATCGTCCCCGACGTTCGAGCGGACCGACAACGCTCCGACGACGACCAGCACCGCCGCGGCCACGGCGACCGCAACATTGCGTCGGCGAACGTCCCGTCGTCCACGGACTCGATCCCAGACCCGGCGCTCGACGTCCTCGGCAAGCTCGGCGTCCTCGTTCAGCACCCGGAGGATGCGGTCGAGCTCGGGATCTCCCTCGGCGCTCACCGTCCCTCCGCCGGTTCGCGATATTGGGATCGGAATGCCCGGCGAGCCCGAGCGAGCAGCGACTCGACAGCTGCGACGCTCAAATCGAGGTGCTCGGCGATGTCGGGAGCGGAGAATCCGTCGACGTGGTGCAGAACGAGCACGGCTCGATGTCGCGGCACGAGTCGATCGAGGGCATCCACCACGGCTTCGCGGGTCGGTGCCTCGCTCACCTGGTCACTGCGGTCTGGCTCCATTAGCGGCGTGGCGGCCACGACTGCACGCCACTTCGCCCGTCGGGTCGTCGCCCGCCGCCATCGGTCGAGCACCTTGTTGTGAACCACCGCCATCAGCCAGGGCGTGGTCACCTGGTCACCTCGTCCCCGTTCGAACTCGGTCGCAGCGGCCAGGAACACCTCGGCGGTCACGTCCTCTCCCTCGTCGGGCCCCAGCCGGGCCCGTGCGTAGCTGTAGACGATGCGGACGTTCTCCTCGTAGAGCGCCCGAAGATCGTCGTGGACGTGGGCCATCCTGGCCTCGCGGGCGCCGCCCGACATCTCCTCCATCAGTCGGGTTCATCGTGACACGGCACGGAACCTGTCGGTCGACGAAAGCCTTCGAGTGCGACAGGATCATGGGATCGGAACGATGGAATTGATGTGGCGCGCTTCCTCCCGCCCCTGCTGATCCCCGTCGTCGCGACGACCCCTGTGGCGGCGGCGCCGAGAGCAGCAGCGTCGATTACACGATCCATCGCATCGACGAGGTCGTCGACTCCTGGTTCCTGGCGATCGGGAAGCTCTGACGTCGAATGAGACTCGTCCCGGTCGCGCTGAGCGCCGCCCTTGTTCTCGCCGCTTGCAGCGGAAGCGATGACGGAAGCGATGCCACGGCGGCGATCGAGGGACCTTCGATCGCAATCGAGCAGACACCACCCGATGCCGGCCACGTCGCCGTGGTCGAGAACATCAACGCACTGCAGCGGGCAAGAGCCGAAGCCGATGGACGATGGGAAGCCCTCCTGGACGCCGATCTGCTCGCGAGCACCCTCGAGCTCTTCGAAACCGATCGGTCGTCAGCGACAGCGACGCTGGCTGCGCTCCCCGAGCGCCTCGAGGGAGTCGACTCCAAGATCTACGACGACTTCGTCGCCGCGACCGACGCCCTCGCCACCGATGCCGCAGCGGTAGCGGAACGGCTCCGGACCGCCATCACCGAAGGACAGTTGGGCCTCGCCCCGATCGTCCAGGAGCACGTCGCCGACCATCTCGACGTGGTCGACGCGTGGAGCGACGCATGCTTCGCGCTCTCGGCACAGCTGACATCGGACGATCCCGTCGATTGCATCGGCCTCCCGCTCGAGCTCCGAGGCGAGCCGGCCTCCGATGTCGCCGTGTCAATCGAGTGCATGACGGGCGATCGGTTGTCCGAGCTGCCTTTCGACCGATCCCCTTTCCCGTTCCTCCAAGCCCCTGACGACCAGGACTGGATGCTGTCTCGCGTGACGATCGACAACCGATCCGACAAACCCGCGCAGCTCGACCAGAACTTCCGGGTTCGCTACCTCGATCGTGACGGACGTCTCGTCGCCGAGCTCCCCTGGGCCGAGCTCGTGGACGCAGCATTCTGGGTCCCGTCGAACACCCGGCTCGACCAGATGAACCTGCGTGGCTCCTGGGGCGTCCTGTCCCCGGCGGTCCGACCCGACGACCCGACCCCGGAAGAGAGCGCTGCGGTCCTTGCCGAGACCGCAACCTGTGAGGTGGTCGAACCGGTGACCGTCGTCGTCACGCCACCGGACCCCTACATCGAGGACGTTCCCGTCGAGATCGACACCATCGACTGTGAGTCCCGTAACCCGGAAGGACTGCACGTCTTCACGGCCGAGTTCACCAATCCCACCGACCGACCCGTCAGCATCGACCTGATCATCGGCTTCGTCGACGCCGACGACAACCGGCTCGGCCACGCCCACGCCAATCGCATCGAGGTCTCCCCCGGCGAGACGGTCACCGAGACCGCGCACGGCTACGCCTACACGATCCACCGCGCCGAGGACGTCGCCGACTGCCGCTTCTTCCTGCTCCGAGAGACCTGAAGAGACCGGGCGAGCGCACCGTCCACGCCGGCTGTGGCTGGATACGAGGAGCTGATTCCGGGGTGAGAGACCAGATGCGCTGGATGACCAAGTCGCAATGTCGCGCTCCGCACAACGGATGGCCCGATGATCCGTGCGGCGAACACCTCAAAGAGTCGCAATGACGTGGCGTTGAAGCGCCCCGGGTTTCGTAGAGGCTCGGTGG
>CAXBAZ010000142.1:0-7953 GCA_963973395.1 uncultured Acidimicrobiaceae bacterium | reverse complement strand
GTCGTGGTGGGTAGGACGGTTTGCTCGAGCTCTATCGTGATCGTGACCCATCGGTTGGTGGTCGAGTCACCGATTCGCAGCTCGACGGGGTCGCCCGGAACTCGGGTCGACCAGACGTTGCCGATGAAGTCGGCTGGTCGGCCGTTGATCTCGACGGTGTCGACGGCGTCGGGGACGACGCCATGGAGCACGTGGCCGCCGTCGGGGTGCCCGAACGCTCCCCACATCGTGCCCTGCGAGATCGTTTCGGCATCCGCGCAAGGGCTCGCGCGAGTGTCCGCGAACTCGACGGTGAAGCACACTTCAGTGTCGTTGATCGCCACGGGTGTGATGACGTCGGTGCCCTCGTAGCTGCTCACGACGTACTCGAAGCTGACCGGACCGGAACTGGTAGCCGGCGGAACCAACGGCAACGATTGCAACGATGTTGGCGGTGCCGTGTCGGGCGATTGGCCCGGAGCCGAAAGCTTGCCATCTGGTCCCCGGGCGAACACAGCCACGGCTGCGATCAGCGCGACGATCGCGGCAGCCGAGGCCAGTGCGGGCCAGAACCGACGGCGCCCCGATGGCCGCTGGTCCAGCGTCACTGGATAGTGAGCACCTGTCGACCCGACTGGCTCTTCATCGAGCAGCCGGGCGAGGGCCGATTCCGGGTCGGCGATTCGGTCCGCCTCTCGACGCACCGATTCGACGGCGCGATGCGCGAGCCGTTCGAGTTCGACGTCGTTCATTCCTCAACCTCCTCTGTCAGGATCCGCCGAAGCCGATCACGGGCCTGGGACAGCGTCGATTTCACCGTGCCCGGAGCGATCTCGAGGATCTCCGCCACCTCCGCGATCGAGAGTTCATCGAGGTAGTGCAGCGTGATCACGGCACGTTGACGCTCTGGCAGCGACCTCACCGTTTCCCACCAGCGAAGATCGTCTACGACCGGTGCAGCAACCACCTCGGGCGGTCCGAGCCGGTGAACGAGTTCGCGGTTGCGTCGCTCGCTGCGTTGGCGATCGATCAACAGGTTGATCAGGACGCGTCGTACCCAAGCACCCGGAATGTCGAGCCGACTCACCCGCTGCCAATCGCGGTAGGCGCGTGCGAGTGCTTCTTGAGCAACTTCGCGAGCGACTTCTGGCTCGCCGCACCAGCCCAGTCCGATCGCGACCAACCTCGGCTGTTGAGTCAGGAAGAACCGCTCGAAAGTAGCCGTCTGCTCGTCCTCGCCCGTCACTGCCACATGATGTACACGCCCGCAGACGACTTCGGTTCAGTGGCGACTCGAGAACGCACACCAGGACGCAGGCCGGACCGGCGGATCCTGTGGCGACAACCGGCAACACAACCAGTACGAAGCGGGCTACTGATGAACACCCGCACTCCAGCGATGCGCGATGTTGGAGCGAGTCGTCTATCCGGCGTTGGGTGGCACTCAGTGCCTTGAGTGTTATGAGACACCGGGCCGAGCATCTACGTGCCGATCTCGAGCGGGTTGGCGACTCTTGCGGCTGCGTAGTTCTGATCGGCTTGCAAGTCGTCGGACTTCGTTGTCGCCGCCAGATCAGACCGTGGTCGAAGCGATCTTGGCGACGAGGTCTGCCATCGCCTCGGGCTCGGCGAACCAAGGGACGTGGCCCGCTCCGAGCAGTCGGAGCTCGGCGTTCGGGATCATCGATACCAATGCCTCGGCCACTGTGACGCCGCTCGCTGAAACTCCCCAGTGTTGCTCGGCAGGTCTGGGGAGTTCTACGTGAGCGTGGTCATCGCACTACCGGCCGAACGTGCCGTGCGCCGTTGCTGCCCGGTTCGGTGTCGCACAAGGCAGCGACGACATGATCAAGCGAACGCGCAGTGTTTCCAGCAAGAAAGGCGTCGCAGTGGGGCAGGGCAGCCGCCATGCCTCCGGTCAGTGGCTCGAAGCCATCTGCTGCGGACCGGGGGTTGACCCATACCACGCGGTGGCAGCGGAGCGCGAGTCGGCGCATCTGGCGACTCGTCTCCTGAGGGTCATCGCTGTCCCAGCCGTCGGAGAAGATGACGACGGTCGCTCCTCGCACGAGCGTGCTCCATGTTCGGTGTCGGAGCAGCTTCGCGAGACTGGCCGCCAGTCGTGTTCCGGAGAACCGGTCGCCGATCGAGTCTCCGAGCCCGTCGATCGCCTCTGACGGTGAGCGGAGGCGGAGGGTGGTGGTGATGCGAGTGAGCCCGGTCGAGAACGCGAACACCTCCGCATCTCGACGGAGTGCGAGGGGGCGCGCCAGGTGCAGATAGGCACGGGCGTAGGTCTCCATCGAGCCGCTGACGTCGACGATCGCCACGATGCGCCGCGGGACCGAACGTGGCCGGGTCTCGATCAGCCGCACGACGTCGCCTCCGGTCCGCATCGCTCCGTGGAGTGTGCGGCGCATTGCGATCTCGCCGCCCGACGAACGTGCCTCGCGTCGGCGCGACCGCCGGTGCGGCCAGGCAACCAGCGAGGATTCGAGCATCTCGCCGACGCGAGTGAGTTCGGCCTCGTCAAGCAGATCGAAGGGCCGGTCGGCAAGCGTGGACGTCGCCGCCGGCCGGAGCTCCGGGATGGCGTTGTCGTCGGTTGCGTCGACGTCGTCGTGATCGTCGTTCGCGAAGTTGGCTGAGGGAAGCGTTGCCCAGGGCAGTGATATGATCGTCTCGCTGTCGGCGTCGGAGGATTGTCTCACTCGGGCGAGCATGTCGTCGTCCTCGGACTGGATCGGTGAGGGTTGCTGGCCACGCTGGTCGCTGGGCAGGCGACCGACCTCGGTGTCGAACGCTGCGGCGAACACGGCATCGAAGCGTGCGAGATGGCGGTGATCGTGGAGAAAGCTGAGGCGCGCCATCCAGTAGAGGTCTCCGGTGTTGGGTGCGGGAATCACGTCGAGACATCGCGCGAAGCGTTCTGTCGCGGTGAATGCCACCGGGACCCCGGAGCGACGGAGCTGTGCTGCGAAGGCTGCAGCGAAGTTGGCGCGGTCGACCCCGACGAACATTGCGTCGCGGTGGGTCGACGGCATACCGGTCCCTACGAGTTGCGTTTGAAGATCAGTATCAACACGGCGAGAAGAGCGACGGCGGCGACCGGGGCGAGGCGCTTGTACACGGATGCGCCGGCGAGTTCCATGAGGTCGAGCGCCTCCACCGGTTCGGGAGCCGTTCTCGGCTTGGTCGCCTTGGCAGTGTCGGCTCCGTCGCTGACCGACGATGAGCCGTTCGACGTCGCGACGCTCTGCGCTGCGACCTCGTCGACGATGGCGTCGCCGAGCAGCCGCTGCTCGATGCAGTCGACGAACTGTCCAATGAGCTTGCCCGACACCTCGGCGATCATGTTCTTGCCGAACTGCGCGACCTTGCCCGAAATCTTGAGGTCGGTATGGATCGTGACCTTGGTGCCGTCGCCGTCTTCGGACATGTCGGCGGTGACCGTGGCCGAGGCGTTGCCCGAGCCTTTCGCGTCGCGGCCGTCCGCTTGGATCTCGACGTGGCGGGTTGCTTCATCGCGAACTGTCAGCAGTGCTTTGCCGGCGAAGTGGGAGGTGACCGGGCCGACCTTGATCTTGATCTTCCCGGAGTACTCGTCGCCGTCGTGGCCGGTGAGTTCGGCCCCGGGAAGGCAGGGGGCGATGAGCGGGATGTCGGTCAGGACCTCCCAGGCACGCTCGATGGGGACACTGACGCGGAATTCGTTGTCGAGGATCATGACTCTCCAGGGGTGTGGACGTTTGGTGCGGTCTTGGTGGTTCGCCGGGTACGACGAGTGAGCGAGTACCAGCGGGCAGCGATCACGGCGGCGAACCCGGACAGGCTCATGTAGCCGCCGGCCTGCAGCAGCAAGATCGCCTCGTGGTGGGCGAGCATCGAACCGATCATCTAGGACGCCACCTGTTCATCGAGTGCAGCGGTGACTGCGGCGACGTCGTCGGGCGTCTTCGCGATGGCGCCGATCGTCGCTCGGGCGTCGGCATGGTCGAGCCGCGTGACGCCGAGCGTCTGGAGTGCGGTGACCCAATCGATGGCCTCGGAGAGCCCCGGTGGTTTGTCGAGATCGAGACTCCGCGTTGATGAGACGAACGCGGTGGCCGCTTGGACGAGATCGGTGCTCGCGCTCGGGACCCGGCGTCGAACGATGTCAGCCGACCGCTCGAGACCTGGGTAGTCGATCCAGTGGTAGTAGCAGCGGCGCTTCAGCGCATCGTGCAGTTCGCGGCTGCGGTTCGACGTCAGCACGACGATCGGGGGAGTGGCCGCGGTGAACGTGCCGAGTTCGGGAACGGTCACGGAGGACTCGGCGAGGAACTCGAGAAGGAGTGCTTCGAACTCGTCGTCCGAGCGGTCGATCTCGTCGATGAGCAGCACGGGCGGGAGTACACCGCTGTGGCGCACCGCTTTCAGGAGGGGGCGATCGAGGAGGTACTCGGAGGTGAACAGGTCGGACGACGCCATCGAGCTGTCGCCGGATTCGGCAAGCCGGATGCCGAGCATCTGGCGCGGATAGTCCCATTCGTACAGCGCCTCCGATGCGCTGATGCCCTCGTAGCACTGCAGCCGGATGAGTTCGGTGTCGAGCGCCGCAGCGAGTGCCTTCGCCGCGGTGGTCTTGCCGACGCCCGGCTCGCCTTCGAGCAGCAGCGGTTGACCGAGCTTCACGGCGAGGTAGAGCGCCATCGACATGCCGTCGTCGACGAGGTAGTCAGCGGCATCCAGCGATGTCCGGGTCTCGGTGATCGACGTGAACACGCTCATGCCGACGCACTCTTCAGATTCTCGTAGTCGTCCCAGGTGTCGACGTCGAGCGGCACGTTGCCCGCTATCGTGACGTCGGCGACCGGCCAGCGGCCGGACTCGATCATCTTCCAGACGGCTTTGTCGCCGTGCAGTCCGGTGATTGCGTCGAAGGTCGAGCGATCGAACCAGAACGGGTGTCCCCGACCGTCCTCGTAGTGGCAGATAGCGATGGACGCGGACCCGGCCGCTGCGGCAGTGAGCAGCGCATCGACCGAGGACGTCGCCACGTCGGGTTGGTCGCCGAGGAGCAGCACCATTCCGTCCGCTCGTTGATCGATGCTGTCGAGTGCGGCGACGATCGTCGAGGAGCATCCGGTCGTGTAGTGCACGTTGTCGATCACGACGCAGTCGGACAGGTCGACGTGATCACGAACCGCTGCTGCGGCACCGCCGAGTGCCACGATCAGCTGGTCGAAACTGCAGGAACGTGCGACGTCGAGTGTGTTGTCGAGCAGGGTTCGGCCTCGATACTCGAGCAGTTGTTTCGGTTGGCCGAGTCGGCTCGACGTGCCGGCGGCGAGGACCAGCCCGGTCGTGAACATCGTCCGTGTCATCGAATCAGGCCGCACCGAGTTCGTCGGCGTGGCGCGTGCGGCACCCGGGGTTGCAGAACCAGTAGTCGACACCGTCGTGCTGCAAATGTGCGGTGTCGGGGCCGATCGTGACCGTCATGCCGCACACCGGGTCGACCGCGGTTGCCGGTAGCGACGGTTCGGTGTCGTCCTTCGGGGGGCCGAGACCGTCCACGCGCACCGAGCGCACGACATCGGCGAGTATCGACAGTGCGATCTCCTCGGCGGTGCGGGCGCCGATGTCGACGCCGACTGGGCTGTGCACGACCTTGCGCTCGTCGTCGTTCAGACCGAGTGACTCGATGACGGCGGCGCCGCGTGTGGCGCTCGCGACCAGGCCGATGAAGCCGACCTCGGCGTCGAGCGCTGCCCGGATCGTCGCTTCCTCCTCGCGACCATGGCTGGCGATGAGGACCGCTGTGGCTCCGGTGACGGCGCCACCGTCGAGTGCGGTGTCCATGGCAAAGCCGAGTGGCCCACCCAACTGGACAAGCGCGTCCGCGATGGGCGTCGCACCGACCACGACCAATCTCGCTGCCGGGAGTTTTGCTTCGAGGAACACCTCGATGGCGCCTCCCGACAGGCACGGGTTGACGGTGGTGACCGCACCGGGGGCCTCGGGGAACGAGTCGCTCCCGTCGGGCAGAATCCGCAGCAGCGTGGACCCACCGCGTGCCAGCACGTCGAGCGCGGTGACGCGCACCGATTCTTCGGCGCACTGCCCGCCGACGAAGCCTTCGATGGTTCCGTCGGCGAGCACGATCGCGGCGTCGCCGGGCCGGGCCGAGGTGGGGCACTGGGCGCGCACGACCGTGGCTTGGACGAATCGGCGGCGTTGAGCGATCAGTTCCGCGGCGCGGCTGGCGATCGATGAGTGCATCAGGTCGACCGCATCAGATCGGTGGCGTGTGGTTGCCCTGCATGGTTTCCCATACCCGACTCGGGGTGAGTGGCATGTCGGCGTGGCGGATGCCATAGGGCTTGAGGGCATCGACGACGGCGTTGACCACTGCCGGGGGTGAACCGACGGTTGCCGACTCGCCGATGCCCTTGGCACCGATCGGATGATGTGGCGACGGAGTCACCGTGTGGCCGGTCTCCCAGTCCGGGACCTCCATCGCCGTCGGGATCAGGTAGTCCATCAACGAGCCGGAGAGGCAGTTCCCTTCGTCGTCGAAGGAGATCATCTCCATCAGCGCCATGCCCACGCCGTCGGTCAGTCCGCCGTGGACCTGTCCTTCGATGATCATCGGGTTGATCTGCGTGCCGCAATCGTCGACGGCCACGAAGCGACGGACCTTCACTTCGGCGGTTCCTGGGTCGATGTCGACGACACAGATGTACGCGCCGAACGGGTAGGTCAGGTTCTCCGGGTTGTAGCAGATCTGCGCCTCGAGTCCGCCTTCCAAGCCTTCGGGCAGGTCGCCCGCTCCGTGGGCCTTCATGGCGATGTCCTGGATGGTGACCGACTTCTCGGGGTCACCTTTCACTCGGAACGTGCCGGCCTCGTACTCGATGTCGGCCACTGACGCTTCGAGCATGCCCGAGGCGATGATCTGGGCCTTGTCGCGCACTTTACGCGCGACCAGGGCGGCAGCGGCTCCGGACACCGGAGTCGAGCGGGATCCGTAGGTCCCGAGGCCGAACGGGGTGTTGTCGGTGTCGCCGTGGACGACGTCGATGTCCTCGGGCGGGATGCCGATCTCCTCGGCGACGATCTGGGCGAAGGTCGTCTCGTGACCCTGCCCCTGCGTTTTGACCGAGAGTCGAACGACGGCCTTGCCGGTCGGGTGGACTCGCAGCTCGCAGCCATCGGCCATCCCGAGGCCCAAGATGTCCATGTCCTTGCGGGGCCCGGCGCCGACAGCTTCGGTGAAGAACGCGATACCGATACCCATCAACTCGCCGCGCTCGCGCTTGTCGGCCTGTTCCTTGCGGAGTTCGTCGTAGCCGATCATGTCCATGGCCTTGCGCATCGCCTGCTCGTAGTCGCCCGAGTCGTAGAGCCACCCGGTCTTGGACATGTACGGGAACTGTTCGGGTTGGATGAAGTTCTTCAGCCGCAGTTCGGCGGGGTCCATTTCGAGGTCGTAGGCGAGCACGTCGACCATCCGCTCGATCAGATAGACGGCCTCGGTGATGCGGAACGAGCAGGCGTAGGCGACTCCGCCCGGTGCCTTGTTGGTATAGACGGCATCCATGTGGGCGTGAGCGGCTTCGATGTCGTAGCTGCCGGTGAACACGCCGAAGAATCCTGCGGGGTACTTCACCGGGGCGGCGGTGCCGTTGAACGCGCCGTGGTCGGCGAGCACGTTGGTGCGGATGGCCCGGATCTTGCCGTCCTTGGTGGCGGCGATCTCACCGCGCATGATGTAGTCGCGGGCGAAACCGGTGCTCACCAGGTTTTCGGTGCGATCCTCCATCCACTTGACGGGCTTGCCGATGACGAGCGATGCGACGATGGCGCACACGTATCCGGGATAGATCGGCACCTTGTTGCCGAAGCCGCCGCCGATGTCGGGCGCGATGATGCGGATCTTGTGCTCGGGAAGCCCGGCCACGAGCGCGTACACCGTGCGATGGGCATGCG
>CAXBAZ010000141.1:0-7960 GCA_963973395.1 uncultured Acidimicrobiaceae bacterium | reverse complement strand
CGCGCTGTTGCTGGCCTCCGGACAACTCGGCCGGATACCGGTCGAGCAGGTCACGATCGAGCCCGACCAGATCCACGAGCTCGGCCGATCGGTCGGCGATCCGGCGCTTGTCCCAACCGAGCAGTTCGGGCACCACACCGATGTTGCTGCCGATCGTGCGGTGCGGGAACAGCCCGACCTGCTGGATGACGTAGCCGATCCGGCGGCGCAGCTCGTGGGCGGGCACCGCGGCCTGATCCTCACCGAGGACGTCGATCGTGCCGGCGGTCGGTTCGATCAGCCGGTTGATCATCTTGAGCGTGGTCGTCTTACCGCAACCCGACGGACCGACCAACGCGACGACGTGACCGGGTTGAACGTCGAGGCTCAGGTCGGCGACGGCCGGAGTCGTCGTGCCGGGGTACAACTTCGACACGCCGCGCAACGAGATCGCGGCAGGGTCCCCTGGCATCCGCTCAACCGTAGCCGCGCGACGTTCAGGGTTCGCGACGCCGTGCGATCCGGTCGGCGCCGGCATCGATGCCGGGGAGCTGGATCTCGAACTGGCCCATGTGCTCGGCGGCGAGTGACGTCACCAGCTCTTCGACCTCGGTCCAGGTATCGGCCCGAGGGCCGTCGAGGCCGCGGTTGTACGGCTGGGTGAAGGCGATCACGGTGTTGCCGGCCGCGCGGAGCTGCTCGATGTTGTGCGGTGCGTCGTCGATGTAGGCGTCGGCCTCGACCTGCGGCTTCGCGCCGAGGAAACACAGGTCGCGATATGGGATCCGGTGGATGTCGAGCCACGCGGCCGTGTCGGCGACCGCCTTCTCGTGCCCCCAGTGCACGTACAGGCGGTGCGTGATGATGCGGATCCAGATGCCGGCGTCCGACAGGCGCCAGAGCACATCGGCGGCACCCTCGATCACCTCCATCGTGCGGAACATCGAGTGCTCCATCACGGCGATCCGGTGGTACTGCGCGTAGTCGTCGGGACCGAAGCCCCACTCGTGGAAGTCCCACGAACGTTCGAGCGGCATGGTGTCGGCGTCGACGCCTCGCAGCTCGGCCATGATCTCGCGGAACCGCCCGGTGTGGTCGGCGACGACGCCGTCGAGGTCGACACCGAGGATGAACTGGCGATCGCTCACGACGCGCCACCGGTGTCGACGGCGTACTTCGCCGAATCGCCGATCTGGACCGAGCGTCCGGCGACGATGCGTCTGCGGATCGCTCCCGAGATCGTGTCGACGGTGATCGTGCCGACGATGACGACGATCAGCGCCAAGCCGGCCGTGCCGTACTCCTTGAACCGGAACGAGTCGGCGAGCGTGCCGCCGATGCCGCCGGCACCGACGATGCCGAGCACCGACGAAGCACGGATGTTGATCTCGAAACGGTACAGCAGGAACGACGTCAGCTCGGGGGCGACCTGCGGCAGCACGCCCCACCGCAAGCGCTGGACCGCCGACGCCCCGACGGCGTCGGTCGCCTCGATCGGCCCGGGCTTGATGTTCTCGATGATCTCGTAGAAGAGCTTGCCGAGGCTGCCGATCGATCCGACGGCGATCGCCATGACACCGGCCATCGGGGTGAGCCCGAACACGGGGATGAAGAGCAGCGCCAGGATGATCTCCGGCACGGCGCGGAGCACGTTGAACACCTGGCGGGTCACCCATGCGATCGGGCGTCCGACGAGGTTCTCGGCGGCGAGGAACGCCAACGGCACGGCGAACACGGCCGCCATCAGCGTGCCGACCCAGGCCATCGCGATCGAGTCCCACATCAGCCCGCTCAGCTGCCCGAGCTCGTCCCAGGGCAGGTCGCCGAACATCACCTTGAACAGCCGGTACATGTCGGCCGGCGCGGTCAGCAGACGCGACCACTTCATGTCGACGGTGATCGCCGACCAGCCGAAGAGCACGACGAACACGGAGGTCAGGGCGATCCGCGCGGTGTCGCGCGACTTCGACGGCAGCTCGATCGACCGGTCGCCGAACACGCCGCTCATACGAGCCGCCTCCGGACCCGCACCGAGACGAGCTCGACGACGAACACGACGAGGAAGAACATCACGACCAGGCCCCACAGCTTGTCCCACTCGCCGCGGTTGCGGAAGAAGTCGAGGCGCTGACCGATACCGCCGGCGCCGACGAGGCCGAGCACGGCCGAGGCGCGCAGGTTGAGCTCGAAGTCGTAGAGCGCGTAGGACGCGAACGCCGGCAGGATCTGCGGCACGACCGCGCTGCGCAGCATCTGAGTGTGCGAGGCGCCGGCGGCATTGGCCGCCTCGATCGGGCCCATGTCGAGCCCGTCGAGGGTGTCGGCGGTGAGCTTCACCATGACGGCGAGCGAGAAGAAGAACAGCGCCAGAACACCACTGAGTGCGCCGATGCCGGTGCCGAGCACGAACAGCCCGGCCCACACCAGGTCGGGGATCGATCGGATGACGTTGTTGATCGATCGCAGGATCAGACGCGGCACGACGTAGGGGTTGCCGACCTCGGTGGACCACAGCGAGAGCGGCAGCGAGACGATGACACCGGCGGTGGTGCCGAGCACCGCCATCTGGAGCGTCTCGACGAACGCCGAGCGGGAGCGATCCGAGAACATCTCGCCCCACCGCGTGTTCAGCAGCCCGTCGAAGACCGGGTTCGAGCGCTGGAGGTTCTCGATCAGACCGTCCACCGAGAAGCCGACGCGCCGAGCGCAGACGACCGTGAACACGACGGCGAGGACACCGAGGCCGACGGTGAACGGCGAGGGCTTGGGCTTGTCCGGGAGTCGGAGCCGCTCGGACGAGACGGTCGGCGTGGACGCAGCCGTCACAGTGCCGCCTGTTTCGCCATCGTGTCGTCGGCGGTCAGGCTCCGGCCGTAGATGTCCTCGAAGACCTGCGCGTCGCAGGCGCTGCCCGGCCCGTCGAAGACCAGCTCCCCGTCACGGAGCCCGATGATCCGGTCGGCGTAGGCCGTGGCGAGATCGAGGAAGTGCAGGTTGACGATCGTGGTGATGCCCAGCTCGCGGCTGATCTGCTGGAGATACCTCATCACGACGTGGCTCGTCGGTGGGTCGAGTGAGGCGACCGGCTCGTCGGCGAGGATGATCGTGGGTTCCTGGGCGAGCGCGCGGGCGATGCCGACACGCTGGCGCTGGCCACCCGACAGGTTGGTGGCCCGCACGTACGCCCGATCGAGGATCTCGACACGATCGAGCGCCTTGGCGGCGATCTGGATGTCGGCGTCGGGGTACTTGCCGATCAGGGTGCGCCACGTCGGCACTCGGTGCAGCCGACCCATCAGCACGTTGTTCAGCACCGTCGTGCGATCGACGAGGTTGAATCCCTGGAAGATCATCCCGACTTCGGAGCGCAGTGCGCGTTGGCCCTTGCGACCGAGGTTGGGGACGTCGTGGCCGTTCACGTCGAGCTTGCCGCTCGTCAGCGGCACGAGACCGTTGACGGCTCGCACGAGCGTCGACTTGCCGGCGCCGGACAGACCGACGATCACGACGAACTCACCGTCGCCGATCTCGAGATCGAGATCCTTCATGGCGACGACCCCGCCGTCGTACGTGACGTTGGCCTGTTCGAATCGGATCATGCGGACGCTTCCTGACTGCGGGGCGACCTGACGGCGCCCGGGGGTGACGTGGTTGGTTGGACCCTACTCGTGGGTCCCGAGCGCGCACCGGGCCCCGCCCACAGCGCGGACGGGACCCGGTCGTCGGTACGAGTACCAGGCGATGAATCAGCCGAGCAGGTCGGCCAACTCGGTCTCGAGGTCACGGATGATGTCGTACGAACCCTCGGGGACCGGCACGAGACCGTCGATCTCGTACAGCTCGGTGAGCACGGTCGCGCCCTCCTCGGTGTCCGCGATGTCGAGGAATGCCTCGGTGATCGCGTCCTTGAGGTCCTGTGGCAGGTCGCCGGCGACGGCGAAGCCGTCGTTCGGGATCGGCGAGGACCAGCCCCACACGACGACCTGTTCGCCGACGTCCGGAACGGTCTCGGTGAGCTGACCGCGGGCGTCGTTGAACGACACGCCGACCTCGGCGTCGCCGTCGTACACGGCCTGCACGGAGAGGTCGTGACCACCGGCGAACAGCGACTCGATGTCGTCGAGCGGATCGACGCCGGCCTCGAGGAGACCGAGCGACGGGATCAGGTACCCGGAAGTGGAACCCTGGTCGACGAACGCGACGGTCTTGCCGGCGATGTTCGGAATGAACTCGGTGCCGATCGGACCGTCGGTCGGGCCCTCGGCGTCGAGCACGCCGTTGCAGTACAGGAAGCCGTCTTCGTCGGCGACCGGTGCCTCGGCGCAGAACTCGTCGGGGTTGTTCGTCATCCACTGCGTGACGTACTGGCTGTTGCCGAAGCGAACCGACTGCAGGATCAGATCGGCGCCGGCGGTGTCGGCTGCCTGCACCATCTGTGCCGGTCCGAGACCACCGGCGACCTGCGCCTGGCCGGACTGGAGGGCGACGATCACGCCGGCGTAGTCGGACGGCACGAGTGCCTCGACGCCGATCCCGAGACGCTCGGCGAGCATGTCGGCGAGGGGCTGCGCGGTCTCGATGAGACCACCGGTCTCCTGCGACGGGGTCAACGTGAAGATGATCGACTCCGGCCAGCCCTCCGGCACGGCGGGCTCCTCAGTCATTTCCTCGGAAGCCGTCATTTCCTCGGATGCCGTCATCTCCTCGGATGCGGTCATCTCGTCGGTCGTCTCGTCCTCGACCTCGTCGACGACCTCGTCGACGGCCTCCTCGGCCTCGTCGACCGCTTCGTCGACGGCGTCTTCGGCTTCGTCGAGGGCGTCTTCGGCTTCGTCGACGACGGAGTCGGCGACATCGGCGGTGTCATCATCGCCACCACACGCTGCGAGCACGAGTGCACTCGCCGCGAACGATGCGATCAGTGAGCGTCGCTTCATTCTGTTCCTTCTTTCGGGGATGGTTGCAGGATCCCGTCTGTTCACGACTGCCTGGCGGCAAACCGGGAGACCAGGGCGCGCCTGATCAGGCCGGTGGGATACCCGCCACCATACTGTCCCGGCCTGGAGGTCGTTGACCGACGCGACCGACGGTTTCAGGAACGCTCGGTGACGAGTTCGAGAAATTCCGCCCAACCGCGGATGTCGTGCGTGCCCTCGACGCGACGGTTCCAGGGTCGCACGAAGCGGCAGATGGTGGCGGTGGGACGATGTTCGACGAGTTGCTCGAGGACGTACGGCGCGTCGTCGAGGTACACGTCGCAGTCGACTTCGTACTTGCGCTCGCTGAGATGCACCTCGGTGGTGGGGATCTCGTTGTCGGCGAGCCACCGGAACGTGTCGGTGTGCGCCCACGCCGGTTTCGTCGTCACGATCACGACGTGGTGCCCGGCCGACGAGAGCTGCCGCAGCGAGTCGACCGCCGTCGGGTAGGGCTCGAGATGCCGGAAGATCGAGCGTCGGTGCTCCTTCGGTGCGGCCCACGCCCAGAACTCGCGCATGTCCGAGAATCCGCCGAGGCGGTGCAGGCAATCCCACGAGTCGACCATGTCGGGACGGAGAACGGTGCCAAACTCGTCGGCATGCAGCTGCATCCAGCCGGAGTTGAAGTCGGCGACGACGCCGTCGAGGTCGATTCCGAGACGCATCGTGACACCCTACGGACGCCGCACCGGATTCCCCGATGAGACGTATCTCGGCATGTGCCGTGGCGATCGCGGCCACGATCGGTGCAGCGTCGTGCGCCGACGACGCCGGCTCCGAGCCGACCCGCAGCTACTCGCTCGGCCTGGAGGCCGACGACAGCGGCGAGCGATACCGGTACGTCGCGACCGAGGCGGTCGACATCCGCGTCGGCGACGAGGTGACCTTCGTGTTCGACAACACCGGAGCGCTGCCGCACGACCTCCAGATCGTCGACCCGGAAGGTGACACCATCGCCACCGCCCCGCCGGTCGTACCGGGCGGCCAGCTCAGTGTGACCGCCCGCTTCGACGACGCTGGCTTCTACCAGTTGAACTGCCTCGTCGACGACCACCTGACCGTGCACGACATGCAGACCTTGGTCGAGGTCACCGAATCGGACGGATGAAGATGCGAAACTCGTCGACCGATGGGCCTCGACATCATCATCCCTCTCGTCGTCGTCGCCGCGGTCGTCCCGGGCGCGATCATGTGGGCCAAGAAGACCTTCAAGGACAACATCGGTCGTGACCACCACGACGCCTTCGTCCCTCCGAGCGACCGGCTCACCAGCAACGCCCTGCGCGAACTCGAATCTCCGCCGTGGCGTGTCGTCTACGAGGTGGCCCACGACAAGCTCGGCGGTATCGGACACGTAGTGATCGGGCCGGCCGGCGTGTTCGCGTTGCGGACGACCATGGATCCGCTCCCCCACACGCCCACCACCGACGCCGACGCGGCGGCGATCGCCCGGGCGGCGATCGCCCGGGGTGGTGTCGACGACGCACTCCGACGGTGCGCGATGTCCAGCGACCGGCTGGTGATGGTGCACTGGGGTGTCAACGACAGCGCCGAGATCAAGGTCGACCTCATGCCGGGGGTCACCGCCGTCGACGGGCGTTCACTCGCCGGATGGGCTGCGACCGCCGGCGCCGAGGCACTGACACCGGCCCAGGTCGACCTGGCGTGGCAGACCGTCGTCACGTCGATCGGCCGGCCCGACCCGCTCGCCTGACCGGCTACCGGTCGAAGTCGACGACACGGTCGACGAAGCGCTGCTGCTCGATCAGATGGGGATAGTGCCCCTGATCCGCCCACACCTCGACGGTCGCCGTCGGGATCTTGCCGGTCAGCCACGCGGCGTAGTCGGGGCCCGGGTCGATCCCGTGCAGCGACAGGTACGGCACGTCGATCGCCGTCGCGAGGGAGTCGACGACCGCGTCGAGGTCGGCAGCGGTCGCCGTGAACATCATCTCCCACACCCCCAACACGACCTCGGGCTCGGCAGCCCTGATGTGATCGACGCGCCACCGTTCGGGGCCGTCGAGCGGGCCGGCCATCTGCTCGAAGACGGCGGCGATCGCCGCCTGGAACGATTCTGCGTCGCCCTCGAGCATGGGCTGCAGGCCACGTAGCACCTCCTGGAAGGCGCTCAGCGCGAGCGGTTGATCGACGTTGATCACCCCGCGGCACGGGCCACCGGCCGCGTACGCCGACACGACCGCCCCACCGAGGGAGTGACCGACGAGCAGCGCGTCGTCGGCGCCCTCGACGGCGAGGACCGCCCCGAGATCGCCGGCCATCGTCGCGAGGTCGTACGGCGCCACCCGCGACGAACCCCCGTGCCCGCGCAGGTCGATCGCGATCACCCGGTAGCCGGCTGCCAGCAGCGGCGCGACGAGCGGATCCCATGTGCGCCGACTCTCGGTGATGCCGTGCACCAGCACGAGCGGTCGCCCCTCACCGGCCGCGAAGTAGTCGATCGACACCCCGGGCGACGGGTGGGCGTGGGTTCCATGTCCGGCCATGGGGGATGACGGTATCCGGCTCAGCGGAACAGGTCGCGACCGGAGTCGCGGATCACCGTCGCCATCGTCGCATCGTCGTCGCGCTCCCACTCGAATCCGCGGACGACGGCGACCGGCACCCGCGACGTGTTGCCCTTCACGAGTTCCGAGGCGGCCGCCAACTCGTCGACCACGCAGATCTCCTGCACCCGGAACTCGTGACCGTGCGGGTCGTGCTGACCGATGTAGCTCACCAGCGGGTTGATACCGGCGACCCCGATCGCGATGTCGGTCTGGCCCTCCCGCCACGGGCGTCCGAACGTGTCGGTCACCACGACCGCGACGTCGACACCGAGTTCTGCGAAACGGGTGCGCGCCCGACGGGCGGACGCGTCCGGATCCGATGGCAGCACCAGCACGCGACCCTGGGCGCCGCTCGACGACTGGTCGACACCGGAGTTGGCGCACACGAAGCCATGGCGGGTCTCGGTGATGAGGACGGGTCCGATCTGCCGG
>CAXBAZ010000140.1:0-7962 GCA_963973395.1 uncultured Acidimicrobiaceae bacterium | reverse complement strand
AGATCGCCGAGCGCCAGCCCGGCGATCCTGGCTCCGATCTCGTGGATCGATCCGCTCTCCTCGGCCAGAGGGATGAACATGGCCGGGCCGAGCAGACCACGCTCGGGGTGCTGCCACCGTGCCAACGCCTCGAAACCGACGATGCGTCGCGAGCCCAGTTCGACGATGGGTTGATAGTGGGCCACCACCTGGTCCATCGTGGGCAGGTCGAGCGCGTCGCGATCGATCATCTGGCGGCCCGCGTGCACCGCGTGGATGACGTCGAGCAGCTCTTCGGCGGCCCGGGTCTTGCGCATCCATGCCGCGCAACCGGCTTCGATCGCGTCGTAGTAGCCACCGGACTGCTCCGAGCCGGTGAGGATGATCACCCGCAGACCGGGTGTCGCCGCGATCATGCGTCGCGTCGCCTCCACCCCGTCGAGGTCGGGCAGGAGGAGGTCGACGACGACCACGTCGGGACGCTGCTCGCGGACACGTTCGATGCCCTCCAACGCGGCGGGCGCCGTGGCGACGACCTCGATGTCGGGATCGTCGCCGAGCAGCCGGCGGAGGCTCTCCAGGATCATCTCGTGGTCGTCGACGAGCACGACCCGGATCGGTCGAGTCGTCGACCCAGGCGATTCACGGGGCGTCATCGAGTACCTCCCGCACTCGCCCCAGCAGTTGGACATCGGTGAACGGCTTCTCGACCAGGGTGATGCCGGGATCGAGCGTGCCCCGCTCGGTGAGCAGCGACGGCGCATAGCCCGACATGAACAACACCCGCACGTCGGGTCGCAGGGCCCGCGTGCGCTCGACGACCTCCGGGCCGAGCATGCCCGGCATGATGACATCGGTGACGAGCAGGTGGATCGGCCCGGGATGGTCGCGGGCGCATCGCACCGCTCCGGGTCCGTCCGGTTCGACGAGCACCCGGTAGCCGGCCTCCGACAGGATCCGCGACGTGACGTCACGTACACCTTCCTCGTCCTCCACGATGAGCACCGTCTCCCCGTTCGCGGGCGGCACCTCGATCGGCCGTTCGTCACTCGGCTCAGCGACCGCGGACGCCGGCGACCGTTCCGGCAGATGAATGACGATCGTGGTGCCACGGTCGGGTTCGCTCTCCAGCTGCACGACCCCGTCGGCCTGTCTGACGATGCCGTAGACCGTGGCCAGACCGAGCCCGGTGCCGCTGCCTTTCGGTTTGGTGGTGAAGAACGGCTCGAACGCACGCTCGACGACGTCGGGTGGCATGCCGACGCCGGTGTCGGCCATCTCGATGCGAACGTACCGACCCCGCTCGAGGTCGACGACGTGTGACGCGAGCCCGGCGTCGATCTCGACGACCGAGGCACCGATCGACAACGTTCCGCCGTTCTCCATGGCGTCACGCGCGTTCACCGCGACGTTGACGAGCACCTGTTCGAGCTGGCCCCGATCCGCGAGCACGACGACCGGTTCGGGAGGAAGGGAGATCTTCAAGCGGATGTGCTCACCCAACGACCGCGACAGCAGACCTTCGACGTCGCGGACGACCGCGCCGACGTCGACCAGTTCGGGTCGCACGACTTCGCGACGACCGAAGGCCAACAACTGGTGCGTCAACTCGGCGCCCCGTTCGGCGCTCCGACGGATCTGTTCCACATCGTCGAGCACGGGGAGACACCGTTCGTCGTCGATGCGACCGAGCTCCTTGGCGACGAACGACGCATAGTTGAGAATCGCTCCGAGCAGATTGTTGAAGTCGTGTGCCACACCGCCGGCGAGCTGGCCGAGACTCTCCAGGCGTTGCGCCTGCTGGAGTTGTCGCTCCAGGTCCTGGCGTACCGCTTGCGACCGCAGACGCTCTTCGGCGGCGCGGAATTCGAGCTGCTCGGTGACGTCGCGCACGGCCGCTGACACGAGGAGGTCGCCGTCGGTCTCGATCGCCGAGAGACTGATCTCGGCCGGGAACACCGATCCGTCGCGCCGACGGCCGAGGAGCTGGCTGCCGGCCCCCATCGGACGCGCCACCGGATGTTCGCGATAGCGCTCCCGGTGCCGAGGGTGCACCGCGCGGGCCGATTCGGGGACCAGGATCTCGACGCTCTGGCCGATCAGTTCGTGGCGCTCGTAGCCGAAGAGGAGCTCGGTCTGGGCATTGAGCCACCGGATCGCGCCCGTCGCGTCGACGCCGATGATCGCGTCGGGTGCAGCTTCCAACAGGGCTTCGAACGGGATTGCGGCGTGCGCCATGGTCGACCCCCTCCCCCGCCGGGCCACGAACGCACACAGCGTCGCCCGACCCAGAGCGAGTCTGGCAGTCGTCGCATCGTGACGCAAGCATCCGCGACCCGGCCGGAGGGGTCCGACCCCCTCCGGTCGGCGAGAATCGCGGCGTGGGATGGACGACGTCGACGCTGCGGAGGCGGCTGTACCTGCTGTCGTTCATCGACGAGTTCGGACCCGTCTACGCCGTCTACACGCTGCTGTTCAACGACAGCGGGATCACCACCGCCCAGATCTCGACCGCCTTCCTCGCGTGGGCCCTGTTCGCGCTGGTGCTCGAGATCCCGAGCGGGGCCCTGGCCGACCGCGTCGACCGACGGCACCTCCTGGCCGCCGCCTTCGGTACCCGTGCCGTCGGCATCAGCGTCTGGATGCTCTGGCCGACGTTCGCGGGGGTGCTCGTCGGGGTGGCGCTGTGGGCTGCGCACGACGCCGCCGCGAGCGGCTCGTGGGAGGCGATGATCCACGACCAACTCACCGCCGTCGGCCGCGCGGACGCCTATCAGCCGGTGATGGCGCGCATCGGGCAGTTCAGCCACGTCGGCGTCGCCGCCGGCACACTGCTCGGTGCCGCGTTGCTCCGCGTCGACGTCAGCATCATCGCGCTCGGCTGGATCACCGTCGCCGCCCACGCCGGCTCGGTGACGGGCGTGCTGCTGCTCCCCGACGTCCGACGGGTCACGGGCGGTGATGCACCATCCACCCCACCGAGCGAGACGACGATCGGGGCGTCCGTCGGTGCCGGACCGGTCGCCGGACCGATCATCGCCGACGTCGACTCGGCGACCGGGTCGATCGACGGTTCGCTCCGCGGCGGATCGTTCCGTGCATGGTGGGACATCCTGCGACGGGGCGTGAGCGACGCTCGCGGCACGCCGTCGGTCGCCCGGCTGGTGATCCTCGGGTCGCTGCTGGGCGGACTGTTCATCCTCGACGAGTACCTCCCGCTCCTCGCCCGGGAGCGCGGTGGTGACGACTCGGCCGCACCGATCATCGTGTTCGTGGTGTGGCTCGGACTGCTGGCCGGCGGCGAGTTCGCCGCACGGCGAACCGAACTCGGCGGCCGACAGCTGGGTCCGATCCTGATCGTCGGCGTGGCCGTGACGACGGTCGCCTTCGCGACGGGTTCCGTCTGGAGCTTGATGCTGGTCGCCATCGGGTACGGCACGCTCGAAGCCACGTGGATCGCCGCGGATGCGCGGCTCCAGGAGCGGACTCCCGCCGCGACGCGAGCGACCGTGACGAGCGTGCGCGGCTTCGGTGGCGCCGCCGTGAGCATGCTCGCCTTCGTCGTGATCGGCGCGATGTCCGACGGTGACGATCCGACCCCCGGCCACTTCGTGGTGCTCGCAGCGCTCGCGATCGCCGCCCTGCTCGTGATCCGGTGGCTCCCGGGGCCCCGACGTGATGAGATGGGGACATGACGACCTTCGTCCTCGTCCACGGCGCCTGGGGAGGCGCCCACACCTGGCGTTCGGTCCGGCCCTTGCTGCGCACCGCCGGACACGCCGTCTTCACCCCGTCGCTGACGGGGATCGGCGAACGCTCACACCTGGCCGGTCCCCAGGTCGGACTCACCACGCACGTCGACGACGTCGCCAACCAGATCTTCTACGAGGATCTCGACGATCTCGTGCTGCTCGGTTTCTCGTACGGCGGCATGGTCGTGACGGGAGCCCTCGAACACGTCGGCGATCGGGTTCGCGAACTGGTGTACCTCGACGCGTTCGTGCCCGACGACGGTCGATCGGTGGCCGACATCGCCGGCATCGATGCCGGAGGCCGTCCCGGCATCGGCACCGCTTGGACGATCCCTCCGAGTCCACGGACGTTCGACGATCCGGCCGAAGCGGCGTTCGCCGAACCCCGCCGGACGCCGCAACCGGTCCGCACGTTCACCGAGCGGGTTCGTCTCGCCCGTCCGCTCGAGACGCTCGGGATCGGGCTGACGTACGTGAAGGCGACCCAGGACGCCCGTGAGTCCGGTCGACCCGACCCGTTCTGGGAGGCCGCCGATCGCGCCCGGGGCCACCCGTCGTGGCGGTATCACGAGATCGACAGCAATCACATGGTGCCCCAGAACCGACCGGCCGAACTCACCGAGATCCTGTTCTCGCTCGCCTGAGCAGCCGCGCCGACGACCGCGGCGCGTCAGACAGCGGTGCTGCAGAACGTGTCGCCGGCAGGGAGACTCGACTCGGTGGTCACGTCACCGAAGGCGGTGTCGGTGAGTTCGCTCAACATGCCGCGCACCATGCCACGGTCGACCGCACAGATGACCGGGTGATCGATCGCCACGTCGCCGAACGGGCAGTGGTCGCTGATGATGCGGAGCTGATCGTTCCGGCTCTCGGCGTGAGCGGCGAACCCGTGTGCGGTGAGCGCATCGGCCACGGCCTGGATCGCCGAACGCAACGAACGACTGCCGTGCTCGAGCGCATCGCCGTTCAGCCCGGCAGCCATTGCCCGCCCGTACTCGCTGCCGATCTCCTCGGCCATCTCCTCGGCCTCGGCCGGCGACAGCTTCGTCAACGCACGACCGAGCAGCGACAGCACGAGGTCGTCGCTCCGCACCGGGAAGTCGGTGATGCCTCCGGCGACCGCCGAATAGCGCTTGGAGGGTCGACCGGCACCGCCACCCGCCACCTTGCCGGTGTGGACCTCGAGATACCCTCCGGCCGCGAGCTTGTCGAGGTGATGACGGGCCACGTTGGGATGTACGCCGACCTCGTGGGCGACCGCGGCGGTGGTGCATCCGTCGACACCACCCTGATCGCGCACGAACAGGTAGATGCTGCGCCGCGTCGGGTCACCGAACGCATCGGTGATCGCCGACACGGTGGCGGTGAAACCGGCGTTCGTCCCCATGCGGAGATTCTACTACCGCCGTAGTGTAAATGGCTGACGTGGTCGCCAGACTGAACGCATGAACGAGCAGCTCGTCGAAGCACTTCGTCCCGTCCAGGACCCGGAACTGCACCGTTCGATCGTCGACCTGGGCATGCTCAGGCAGGCCGAACTCGACGACCACGGCACCGCTCACATCCTCGTCGCCCTGACGATCGCCGGATGCCCGCTCCGCAACGAGATCACCGATCGTGTCACCGGTGCGGTCGAGACGCTCGACGGGGTGAGCTCGGTCGATCTCGAGTTCACGGTGATGACCGACGACGAGCGCGAGAACCTCCGCAAGACGCTCCACGGCGACGCCGCAGGTTCGGCCGGTTCGCACCAGGCCCACGGGCACGCCGAAGGTCGCGCGATCCCGTTCGCCCAGCCCGGCTCCCGCACGCGACCACTGCTGATCTCGTCGGGCAAGGGCGGCGTCGGCAAGTCGAGCGTCACCACCAACCTGGCCGTGGCGCTCGCCCAGATGGGCCACAGCGTCGGCGTGGTCGACGCCGACATCTACGGCCACTCGATCCCACAGATGCTCGGCACCGATCGATCACCGACCGTCATCGACCAGATGCTGGTGCCACCCGAAAAGTGGGGAGTGCGGTGCATCTCGATGGCGTACTTCGCGCCCGAGAACGAGGCCGTCATCTGGCGAGGTCCGATGTTGCACAAAGCGCTCGAGCAGTTCCTCACCGACGTCTACTGGGACGAGCCCGACTTCCTGTTGATCGACATGCCGCCCGGCACCGGCGACATCGCGATCAGCCTCAGCCAGTACCTGCCGCGTGGCGAGGTCTACGTGGTCACCACACCGCAACCGGCGGCACAGAAGGTCGCCCGGTTGTCGGCGGCGATGGCCGACAAGGTCAACCTGCCGGTGAAGGGCATCATCGAGAACATGTCGTGGTTCGCCGGCGACGACGGCAAGCGCTACGAGATCTTCGGAGCCGGCGGTGGTCAGCTGCTCGCCGACGAGCTCGACGTCCCGCTGCTCGGCCGACTCCCACTCGTGGAGGCGTTGCGCGAGGGCGGTGACCACGGTCGGCCGATCACCGCCGTCGACCCCGACAGCGAGTCGGCAGCGGCCTTCCGTGCGATCGCCGAACGGATCGCCGTCGAGCTCAAGCCGAAGAAGATCTTCTCCCCCCAACTCAAAGTCATCTGATCACGAGTTGTGCCAGGAGCGTGAGCCGATCGGCGAACTGCGACCAATCGTCACGGGGCAGCTCAGCGGAAAGAAGCGGAGCGACCTATCCGCTGAACGCCCAGGACAACTCGTGATCTGGCACGATGCCCATGGCCCGCTGAGTCTCGTCAGTTGCCAGGCAGGCCGACGAAGGGGATGGCGACAGCCAGTTCACCGGTCGGCCCGAGGACCTGCACACCCCACGGTTCCTCACCGGGCTCCATGATCCACACGAGGATTCCATTGTCGGCGGCGTAGATCGGTTCGACCGACCGGCCCGACCGGGCGACGTTCGACCACACCACGAACGCGCGCGTCGACGGGTCGGTGCGCACCTCGATGAAGCGGGTGTCCGCCACACGCGCGGCGCGCCCCATGTACCCACCGATTCCGGCTTCATGGTGGAGACACGACGAGATCACGTCTGCCACCGTGAGCTGGGCACAGCCACCCTTCACATCAGCATCGGTGACCAGAAACTCGTCGGTCTCCACGACCACGTCGCCCACGACGACGTCGGTTCGAGCGTCCGTGAAGTCGGACCACTGCGGTCCGTCCGACCCACACCCGCTCAACGCGAGCATGGCTCCGACGAGACAGCCGACGAACGGCCTCGGTGTGCTCACCGGTCCACCTCGCAGTCGACCGCAAGTTGCTCGTCGCCGGGCAGCCGATCGTCGAGGGCGATCCCACCGAGGGAGACGTCCGCGATCGTGCCCAGCGGCGTGAGTTCGACGTCGGTCGGCGTACCGTCGATCGAGACCCGAACCGATCGCACGGCGCCGGGTGCGAGCACGAGGTAGCCGATGCGTCCGGGCTCGTCGACGGCACGGTCCCGCAGCCGGGCAACGTTCCAATCGACCTGCGCGGCGCATTGACGGAGTGGCAGGACGAACCCGTTCGGTCCGTTTCGCAGGCTGATCCCGTCGTGGAGGCTCCCGACCAACTCGACCTCGAACGCCTCGTCGATCCCGAAGCGCTCGTCGGCCGGGATCGAGAAACCGGCGATCGCAGTGCTGTCCACGGCGCGGAATCCGCCGTGTGCGATGAGCTGCTCCCACTGGCCGTCGTCCAGGTACACCATCCCGTCGATGACGTCGTCGATCATTTCGATCTCCACGGTGCCGTTCCACGACACGGCCACGACCGAGCCGTCCGGTCCGAGCCAGTGGATCCCCGACGAGGTACGCACACCGTCGGCGCCACGCACCATGCGCGGATCGCCGGCGGGAAGATCGACCCCATCCCGGAACACCTCGATCGTGACCGATGCTCCGTCCACGGCATATTTCAGCCGGTCGTAGTTCTCCGTGCTCACCAGGTCGGTGAGTGGGAAGAGTCGGCCGAGTTCATCGATACCGAGTCGAGGGATGGAGCCCGGAGCGACATGGCGCGGGACGGCCCGCCCGGAAGGGGTGATCGCACCTCGACCAGAGAGCACCGCCAGCCCGCCGACGACGAGCGCTACCACAGCCGCCACGGCGAGCAGCGGCCGCCACCGCCGGGCGGCGGCCGAAGGCACCGGACCGACCGGCGCGTCGACGTATGAAACATCGCCACTGCGGGGGACGGTCGTGCGGTCGGCGACGTCGGCATACGTTCGACGCAGCAGTCGCTCGATGTCCGTC
>CAXBAZ010000139.1:0-8001 GCA_963973395.1 uncultured Acidimicrobiaceae bacterium | reverse complement strand
CACTCAGGATGCGTTGCGTGATGTTGTACGGGAGCACCGACACCGGCGTGTGCATGTCGATCGTCACACCCAACGAGCCGAACATCCGCGACCATTCGGTGAGCGCCCTCCGAGATGCCATGTCGTAGTACTGCTGCCACGGCATCTCCCGGTGCGCTTCGCCGAGCCCGAGTCCGAGATAGAGATGTCGAGGTACCTGCATCAGCACGGGCATGATCCGGCTGGCCAAGGCACCCTGGGCGTCCGGGATCGAACGAGTGATCAGACATCCGGGCTGGTCGGCGGGTGACGACCCTGCCGTCATCAATTGCGGCTCGATGCCGAGTTCGCGCAACACACCGAGGATCAGGCGCGAGTCCTTGCCGCCGCCGAACGCGAGCACCCTCGTGCCATCGATCGGTTCCAGCCCGATGTCGACCGATGGCGCGTCGACGTCGATCTGCAGCCCGAAGCGACTCGCGCGCTCGATGTAGAACTCGACGACCGAGCGTGACGCTGGGTAGTCCAGCCGGATGCGAGCCCGATCGTGACCCTTGTTGAAGAGCGGCCCGCCGTTCCGTGTGAGGTAGTACAGCGGATACACGGTGTCCCACACGCGCTGGTGGTGGATGACGAAGTTCGTGGCCTCGAAGCCGAAAACGAGCGCGCCAGGACCGCGTCGGACGCACCGTGCACGAGAACTCGTACCGGCGGTCCGTCCGGATCGGCGCACGCACGAGGATGTCGAGCACCCTCGCGACCCTACCGCTGCTCCCGGTCGACGTCGGGGCCTCCCGGGTCGATGGCGGTCGCGACGATGGTCGACCGGGTTCGAACGGACGGGCGCCCGAGGTGCGGTCCGTCACGGCGACGACCGATGCCAGGATCTACGCTGCGTGCATGGGGGCACCGTCCTACGAAGCCGGACCGGTCGACGTCGCGTTGCTGCGCGAGACGATCCCGCAGAACCTGACGCACACGATCGATGCGCACGGCCGCAACGAGGCGCTCGTGTCACGCCACCAGGGCATCCGCTGGACCTACGAGGAGTTCGGTCACCGGGTGGCCGAACTCGCCAAGAGCCTGATGCATGCCGGGCTCGAGAAGGGCGACCGGTTGGGGCTCTGGTCACCCAACTACGCCGAGTGGACGCTCGTTCAGTACGCCACCGCGGAGATCGGCGTCATCCTCGTCAACCTCAACCCGTCGTACCGCACACACGAGCTCGAATACGCGCTGAACCAGTCGGGCTGCCGATGGGTCGTCGCCGCCCCGAGCTTCAAGACATCGAACTATGTCGAGATGGTGGCCGAGGTCGCCGACCGGGTGCCGTCGTTGGAGCACGCCGTGTTCTTCTGGACCGACGAGTGGAACCACCTGATCGAAGGCGACCAGATGGTGCACGACGACCAACTCGCCGAGCGGCGTGCGTCGCTGCGGCCGGATGATCCGATCAACATCCAGTACACGTCGGGCACGACCGGCTTCCCGAAGGGCGCGACCCTCACCCACGCCAACATCCTGAACAACGGGTTCTTCACCACCGAGCTGCAGGGCATCACCCACGCCGACCGCATCTGCATCCCGGTGCCCTTCTACCACTGCTTCGGGATGGTGATGGGCAACCTGGGGTGCACGTCGCACGGTGCCACCATGGTGATCCCGAATGATGCGTTCGAACCACAGACCGTGCTGGCGACCGTGCAGGAGGAGCGGTGCACGTCGTTGTACGGGGTGCCGACGATGTTCATCGCCGAGCTCGGTCACCCCGACTTCGACTCGTACGACCTGTCGTCGTTGCGGACCGGCGTGATGGCGGGTTCTCCATGTCCGGTCGAGGTGATGAAGCAGTGCGTCGACCGGATGAACATGGTCGACGTCACCATCTGCTACGGCATGACCGAGACGTCGCCCGTGTCGACCCAGACCCTGCCCGACGACACACTGCACCACCGCACCGCCACGGTCGGTCGGGCGCACCCGCACGTCGAGATCCGGATCGCCGACCCCGAGTCGGGTGCGACGTTGCCGCGCGGCGAGACCGGCGAGTTCTGCACCAGGGGCTACTCGGTGATGACCGGCTACTGGAACGACCCGCAGAAGACCGAGCAGGCGATCGACGCCGACGGTTGGATGCACACGGGCGACCTCGCCGTGATGGCCGACGACGGGTACTGCAACATCGTCGGCCGCATTAAGGACATGGTGATCCGGGGCGGCGAGAACGTGTACCCCCGCGAGATCGAGGAGTTCCTGTACACGCACCCCGACGTCGAGGACGTACAGGTGATCGGGGTGCCCGACGACAAGTACGGCGAGGAGCTCATGGCGTGGGTCAAGCTCGTGCCCGGTGGCACGGCGACATCCGACGAGCTGCGCGAGTTCTGCCGGGGCAAGATCGCGCACTTCAAGATCCCGCGTTATGTCAAACTCGTCGACGAGTTCCCGATGACGGTCACCGGCAAGATCCGCAAGGTCGACATGCGCGAACAGTCCGTCGCCGAACTCGGCCTGGCCCCCGTCGACACCGCATGACCCACCACCTGCTCTGTGTCACCGATTTGGGCGTCGACGACCAAATCGGTGACACAGACGAAATCGTCGGTGGTGCGGCGTGAGCTTGGCGGCGACGATCACCGAGCGGTACGCCGAGGGCGGTGCGGGGTTCATGCACGATCTCGGGTTGACGGTGGTCGAGGCCGAGCCGGGCCGGGTGCGGTTCACGCTCGAGGTGACCGACCATCTCGTGCACGGCGGTGGCGTGCTGTGCGGACAGACGATCCTGGCGTGTATGGACACCGGCATGGTGTTCGTGATGATGTCGATCGACGACCGACCCGACGCCACCTTCACGACGGTGAGCCTGCAGACGAACTTCGAACGCGGCGTGCCGGGTGGGGTCGGGCAGGTCACGTTCGATGCCCAGGCGACCAAGACCGGGCGATCGCTCGTGTTCGGCCAGGTCGACCTCCTGCTCCCCGACGGCCGCCGCGCGGCCAGCGCCACCACCACGTACATGTGGCTCTGAGCCGACCGGGCTGCACCCCGACGGCGTGTCGCGAACCTGGGCGTCCCGCATCCACGAACGCGACACGGGCGGTTGACCGAGCCGGTCGGTGGTCGGGTCAGCCGAGGAGGTCGAGGACGACTCGTTCCCACAGTTGGGTAGTGAGGCGGAGCGATTCGATGTCGATGCGTTCGTCGTGGCCGTGGAACCGTTGACCGAACTCCGCCGGGTCGATCGACGGGCTGAAGAGGCCGGCGCCGTACGACACGGTGCCGAGTTCGCGGAACACGCGGGCGTCGGTGAACCCGACGCTGAACTGTGGGTTCAGCCGGGCGTCGGGAAACGGCACGCCGATCGCCCGACCGAGCGCGTCCCACAGGGGTGTGTCCGCGCGGCTCGTCGACGCCGGGTCGTCCATCAGCACCTCGATCTCGACCCGCTCGAACAGGTCGTCGCCGAGCGCCCGCCGCAGGTGTGCGGTGACCTCGTCGGTGTGATCGCCCGGCATCGTGCGGATGTCGACGTCGAGATCGACCACGTCGGGGATGACGTTCGTCTTCGGTCGGCCTTTCGTGGCGAGCACGTTCGGCGAGAACGTCGTGTGCGTGCAGGCGTGGAAGTGACCCTGCGCCCCCGGATGCGGGAGGTCGGCGAGCAGGTCGTCGATCGTGTTCTCGTCGAGCATCGCCGCCTTCATGTCGTCGGAGAGGTCCAACGATTCGACCTGACCGCGCCACAGTTCGTGGAATCGCGGACCTGGCTGGTAGTCCGCCAGCCGTGACACGACCTTGGCGGCCGTGACGAGTGCGTTGTCGGAGCCGAACGGCATCGAACCGTGGCCGGGCGTGCCGCGCACGCGCAGCCGCCGCCACGCCACACCCTTCTCGGCGACGAGCACATTGATCGAGCGCTGCGACTCCGGCCCCGAGTGCAACCCGCCGCTCTCGGTCAGCATGTACGTGCAGCGGATCGCATCGGGATGTTCGTCGGCGACCCAGCGGGCACCGTGTGCACTTCCCGCCTCCTCGTCGGCCACGGCGAAGTACAGCAGGTCGCCCTTGGGTCGGAACCCGCGGTCGACCAGCGACTTGAACACGACCGCCATCGACGACGTGAGATTCAGCATGTCGACCGCGCCCCTACCCCACACCTCGTCGACCCCGTCCTCGTTGGGGATGATCTCGCCGCCGAAGGGGTCGTTGCGCCAGCCCTCCGGGTTGGCGGGCACCACGTCGGTGTGGCCCATCAGGCACAGCGACGGTGCACCCGGGTCGGTGCCCGGCAAACGCGCCACGAACGACGCCCGGTCGGGCGTGGGCTCCCAGCGCTCGATGTCGACGCCGCTCCCTTCGACGTACGCCTGGAGCACGTCGGCGTTTCGGGTCTCGTGCCCCGAACCGGCGGTGCCGTCGTTGACGCACTCGTTGCGGATCAGTGTTTGCAGCAGTTCGACGGTGTCGCCGGTCAGATCGGTCGCCATGGCTCGCAGTCTCGCGCTCCGCGCCGCCCACATCGACACCGCGCAGCTGTCGTCCGGTGGGATGATGGAACCGCACCGGGCGTTCGTGACTCAGTACGGGTATCCATGGCAACCATCGACGTCCCCCTCCCCTCGCCGCCGGCGGCGTCCGGGCACGGTGAACCCGTGACGTTCGAGTCGCTGTACGAGCAGCGGTTCGGTTCGATGGTCCGGCTCGCTCACACGCTCGTCGACACCCGGGAACAGGCCGAGGAGGTCGTCCAGGACTCGTTCGCCGCGGTCTACGAACGGTTCCATCGCCTCGACCACCCCGACGCCTACCTCCGCGTGACCGTGCTGAACGGTTGCCGACGTGTCCTGCGGCGACGGATGCTGAGCCGTCGGCAGCCGATCCCGGTGAGTGAGGACGGTCAGCTCGGTGCAAGCCATGTCGTCGACGCGATCCGCCGTCTTCCCCACAAGCAGCGCTCGATGATCGTGCTCAGGTACGACCTCCAACTCACCGATCGCGAGATCGCCGACACGCTGCGTGTACCGGTCGGCACGGTCAAGTCGACGATCCACCGGGCGCTCGCCGAACTCCGAAAGGAACTCACATGAACCACGACGACGACCTCGAACGACTGATCAGCGGTTCGCTGGCCTCTCGATCCGAACGGATCGGAGTCGCGGGCCACTCGCTCGACGATGTCCATCGGCGAGTCGAGATGCGACGCGGCCGTCGGCGACACGTCGCCGTGTTCGGTGCGACCGCGATGGTCGCCGCCGGCGCGTTCGCCCTGACCGCGATCGGATCGTCCGACCCGTCCGTCAGCCCGCTCGTCCCTGCGGACGCCGCCGATCAGCCCGACGCGCAACCTGTGTGGAGATGCACCGGGCAGCTCGATGTGTCCGACGGCTCGGACGCCACGTTCTTCGCCGACTGCCAGTTGACGGCGGCCGACGGCAACGGCGCGGTGGTGAGCGTGCCGGTCACCACGATCCCGCTGTACCCGACCACCACGAGCGTCTGCCTCGCAGCACCGGCCACCGCTCCGCCCACCACCGACGTCGCGGTCACGAACGTGCCGTGCGAGTGGGGGCCACCACCGACGGCCTGGAACCCCTGCTCGACCGTGAGCGTGCCACCGGACGTCACCGTGCCCTGCACGACCGAGCCGTGGCCGACCACGACGACGACCACGACGACGACCATGACGACGACCTTCGAGGATCGAGTCCCATACGAACAGGAGTACACGATCCAACCCGGCGACTCGCTCGCCTCGATCTCCCAGCTGTACGGCATCACCCTCGAACAGTTGGTCAACTACAACGAGTTCGCCGACGGCGTCGACCACCTGCTCATCCCCGGCGAGCGGCTGCTCCTGCCGCCGAACGCCTTCGTGATCTACGGCGAGCCGGGTGGTGGACTCGTCACGACAACCCCGTCGATCCCCTGACGGATTGCCGCCCCGACGACGGGGTGGTATCCCATGACGTATGGAACTCGACGATGCATTGAACTACGTCCGGGCGCGACAGCAGGGGGTACTCGTCTCGCTCAAGAGCGACGGACGACCGCAGCTGTCGAACATCGTCTACGCGGCCGACGACGACGGCACGATCCGGATCTCGGCGACGGCGTCCCGCGCCAAGACCAACAACTTCCGACGCGACCCGCGCGGCAGTCTCCACGTGACCGACGACGACTTCGGCAGCTACTGCGTGATCGAGGGCGACGTCGAGGTCACCCCGGCGGCAGCCGAGCCGGACGATGCGACGACCGACGCCCTCGTCGACTACTACCGGTCGATCGCCGGGGAACACCCCGACTGGGACGAGTACCGCCGCACGATGGTCGACGAGGGCCGACTGATGTTGCTCCTGCGACCGACGCGTGCGTACGGCATGCTGTCGAGATGAAGATCCACACACAACCCGACCAGATGGGCGGTGTCTGGGCGAACGCCGCCGCCGTGCGCCACTCCCCTCACGAGTTCACGATCGACTTCCTCCGCTGTGACTTCGACGACACCGGCAAGGCGGCCGCCGGGATCCTCGTCCAGCGCGTCAACATGTCGCCGCTGTTCGTCACACAGTTGATCGCCGCGCTGCAGGACAACTGGTCGAAGTACGCCGACAAGTCGATGCCCAAGGACCTGCTCGACGACATCTCGATCCAGTCGCCCCGGCTCGACGACGAGCCCGGTCCGGACGACACCGACGACCCCGGCCGCGAGGACGACGATCGGTGAACGGAGCGAACCGGGTTCGCTCCGTTCGCGGGAACGGTGGCTGACGTGCGCGCGCAACCCATGCTCGTGTGCACGTCGGTGTCCGCCTCGAGCGAGTGGTACCAGCGGGTGCTCGGCTTCGAGAGCGCGCACGGCGGTGACGAGTACGAAATGCTGATGAGCGACGGCGGGCTGGTCCTGCAGTTGCACGAGATCGACGTGCACGAACACCCGGCGCTGCTCCGCGAGGGCCGACCGCTCGGCGGCAACGGGGTCGCCGTCTGGTTCGACACCGCCACGTTCGACGCCGACGTCGAGCGTGTGCATTCGACCGATGCCGAGGTGCTCGAAGACGCTCATGTCAACCCGGCTGCGCAGCATCGCGAGATCTGGTTGCGCGACCCCGACGGCTACGTCGTGGTGCTCAGCGGCCCACGCGGCGACCTCGGCTGACGTGCGGTACCCACCTCTCCTGGCCGAACGGAGCGAACCAGGTTCGCTCCGTTCGAGCAGTCCGTATTGCGATTTCGGCTGACCGTGCGCTACACGCACCTGCTGTTCGACCTCGATCACACGCTGCTGGACTCCCACGAGTCCGAGCGTCTGGCGTACGCCCACACGATGGCGACGATCGGGCTGTCCGACCCCGACGACCACTTCGACCGGTACGTGACGATCAACCGTGCGATGTGGGTGGCGGTCGAGGCCGGCGACCTGCAGCCGAGCGAGGTGCGCCATCGCCGGTTCGAGCAGTTCCTCGCCGGTAGCGGGATCGCCGCCGACCCGCATGCGATGGCCGAAGCGTTCGTCGACGGTCTCGGCCGGTTCGGCGAACTGTACGACGGTGCCCGCGAGGTGCTCGAGACACTCGCCGATCGGGCGTGCCTGGCGATGGTCACCAACGGGCTGAGTGAGGTGCAACGGGCCCGGATCGAACGGCTCGGCCTCGGCGACTACTTCCACACCGTCGTCATCTCGTCGGAGGTCGGCGTCACGAAGCCGCGGCGTGAGATCTTCGACCTGGCGTTCGCCGGCCTCGGACATCCTCGCCTCGAAACGGCGCTCATGATCGGCGACAGCCTCACGTCCGACATCGCCGGCGGACGCAACTACGGCATCGACACGTGTTGGTACAACCCACTCGGGCATGCACGTCCCGGTGACGACGAGGTGACCCACGAGATCGCCGACCTCGCCGGTCTCCACGACATCACGTCCTGATTGCGGGTTGTGCCTGGAGCGTGAGCCGACAGGCGAACTGCGACCGATCGTCACGGGGGCAGCTCAGCGGAACGAAAAGGAGCGCAGCGACCTATCCG
>CAXBAZ010000138.1:0-8027 GCA_963973395.1 uncultured Acidimicrobiaceae bacterium | reverse complement strand
GAGGAATCGTTCGAGGAGATGCGAGATGCGGAGCACCTGATCGACCGCATCCTGCTGCTCGACGGCATGCCGAACCTCCAACGCATCGGCAGCGTCAGGATCGGCGAGACCGTCCGCGAGCAACTCGATGTCGATCGCGAGCTCGAGGTCGAAGCGATCGACCGCTATCGCCGCGGGGTGCAGCTCGCCGTCGAGCACGGCGACCCCGGCACGCGTGAGCTGCTCGAGCGACTCGTGATCGGCGAGGAATCGCACCTCGACTGGATCGACACCCAGCTCACGATGATCGACGACATCGGCATCGAGCTGTACACGCAGGCACAGATCCGCGAGTAGCAGCCCGGGCGGGGCCCCGACACCGCACGATCCTGCCCGACGCTCCGAGTTCAACCGTCACTGACCCGTGCCACGACGAACCGACCGAGTTCGTCGCGGCCTTCGACACCGAGTTTGCGGTACACCGATCCGAGATGGTTGTCGACCGTGCGGACGGAGATGAAGTGCCGCGCCGCGATGTCGCGGCTCGTCGATCCGGTGGCGGCGTCGACCGCGATCTGCCATTCGCGCTGGCCGAGCAACGGCGGCCGGGTGCGGAGGGCCGGCGACACCGACCCCGGGCACGACATCTCCCACGCCATGGAGGCCGCCGCGGCACGGGCCGCCTCGATCGAGCGCCCGTTCGCTTCGAGAACCGCTGCAGCCTGCGCCGCGACCTCCGCCGCGAGCAGCGGCAATCCCTGACGAGCGAACGTCTGCACGAGTGACGTCAACCGCTCCGCAGAACGCTCGGCGAGCGCCCGCGCGTGGTCGGCGACAGCGACGACGAAGGACGCGCCGGACGTCACGCCCACCGCCCACTCCAGGTCGTCGACGACCAGTTCCGGGTGACCGAATCGCACGGCGTCGTGCAACACCATCGAGCCCCACGAGACGTGTTGCGCGGCGACCGCTGCCGCACCGGCCTCAGCGGCGCACCCGGCGGCAGCGGCGATGTCACCTACGGCTGCCGCGGCCCACGCGTCGGCGCGCCCGGCCCAGACTGCGACACGAACGTCCTGACTCCCCCCGCTCTCCACCGCCGGAGAGATGTCACCTGTGAGCCCTTCGATCCATCGTCCGAGGGCGAGGGCCTGGGCGGACAACGAGAACGTGTCGGACGGGTGCGTCGACCGGTGGGCCGCCAGCACCGCATCCATCGCATCGGGGACGTGGCCCTGTTGAGCGAGCGCGAGGGCGAGCGTGCTCAGCCACGGTGTCCGGGACGGCTCGTCGACGGCCATGGGTCCGAGCTCGGTGCGGGCGAGTTGGACGGCCGCGTCGAATCGGCCCGAGATCATCATCACGTGGGCGTGCATCACGAGCATCTGGGTGCGGGCGAACGGCAGTCGGTCACGTGTCGTCGATGCCGATGACACGCCGTCGACGACGAGCCGATCGAAGCCGTCGCACCGGCCGAGCATCGCGTTCGCGAGCGTCGAACTGACGAACGCCGACGTCCGGGTGAGGTCGCTCGCCGACGAGGCGAGCGCCGCCTCCGACGACCTGACCGCCATCTGGAAGTCGCCCTTCAGGCCGGCGATCGCACCGCACTCGGCATCGAGTCGGCTGCGGAGCGATCCGGCGGGCAGCAGCTCGCCGGATCGGTGCAACAGCTCGATCGCCTGGTCGATCCGGCCGAGACCGAACGCGAGGTTGAAGGCGCGCGCCGAGGCGAGTTCGGCCAACTCGGCGTCGTCGCCGGTGACCGCTGCCGCCAAGACCTCCTCGGCGTCGGCGGGTCGGCCCTGGAGCGCCATCGATCGACCCATGGGAATCGCCACGCCGGGTGATGGTCGTTCGGTCACGACCGGTGTCAGCAACGCTTCCGCGAGGCCCGGATCGTGACGGCCGAGGGCAACGAGCGCGCCCTCGACGGCCCGCACGGCGTCGATGACCGACCCGCTCCGGAGCTGCCAGACCGCGATGCGGAGCGGATCCACCAGATGGTCGAACTCGACGGCTGCGCGCGCGATCCGCCCGTAGGCGTCGCGTCGGCGACGGTCGCCGGTGTGGGCGGCCAGGATCTCACCGTGGATCGGATGCGCGGGACGTACGGTCGCGTCGTCACCCGTTCCGGCGACCGACACCAGCCCGGCGTGTTCCAACTCGGTGAGCACGTCGCTGCCGAGAGCGGTCTCGAGGATCACGTACGGTGCGGGCGCGGCGACCGCCACGACCTCCAGCGCGGCGCGCTGGTCGGCATCGACGCTGCTCATCCGTTCACGGACCAGGTCGGTCAACTGCGCGGTGAACAGCGGCCCGACGCGCACCCAGACGCCGTCGTCGTCGGGCTCGAACCGTCCCGAAGGATGCTCGACCAGTTCGCGCAGCAGCAGTGGATTGCCTGCGGTGACCCGCCAGAGCTCCTCGTCGAGATCGGACGACGTCGGTCCCAGCGCCGCACGGAGCACCTCGGAGGTGGTCGCGCGATCGAGCGGGCCGACTTCGATCCGCTCGACCCGGGGGTGATGCGTGACGGCCCGGACGGCGGCGCTCAGACCCTCACCGGTGCGGACCGTCATCGCAACGCAGGCCCAGGACTGTGTCAGCAACAGGTCGACCGCCACGATCACTCCGTCGGTGCCGCTGCGCTCCTCGATCGCTCCGAGCACCGACCGGAGCATGGCGATCGGGTCGGCGGAGGGGGTCGGAGGGAGCAGGCTCGCGAACGGACTCAGCGGAATCGTGGCGGTCGATTCGGTCGCGTGGGCCCAGATCACCGACCGGCGCGGTCCCTCGAGGCGATCGATCGCCTGCGAGAGGATCGTCGTCTTGCCGACGCCGATCGGGCCGTGGACGACGAGTGGCCTGCCGGACATCAGGTGGCCGCGCGCCTGTTCGAGCTCCCGATGGCGTGGCAGTGTCGGCCAGGTCATCGTCCCGACCCTATGCCTCGCGTCAGATCCACGGTGCGGGATTGATCCAGACGATGTGCGCGTCGGACATCTCGCAGCAGCGCGAGGGGGACGTTCGCCTCTGGCTCGACCTGGGCCACGGGCGGACACTGGGACGTGTCGACGGAACGTCGGCCGAGACAGGAGGTCGCCCGTGCGAACGTTGATCGTGTGCGAATCGCTCTTCGGCAACACCGAAGCGATCGCGCGGGCGATCGCCGATGGCATCTCGCCGTTCGGAGAGGTCGACGTGGTCGCCCCGAGCGACGCAGGTCCGGATCGAGTGGCGAACGTCGACCTGCTGGTGGTCGGCGCGCCCACTCACGCCTGGGGGCTGCCACGCCGACGGTCGTGGGCACCAGACGGGCAGGTGGTGGAACACGACGGTCCGTTCGTCCGATCATGGCTCCGGGAACTGGCCGATGGAGACGGGCGTCCGAGTGCCGCGTTCGCGACGCGCCTCGACAAGCCCCGGATGCTCACCGGCTCGGCGTCGGGCAGCATCGCCACAGGGCTCCGCCGACGGGGTTGGACCGTCGTGGTCGCACCAGAATCGTTCGTCGTCACCGGCACCGAAGGCCCACTCGGCGTCGGCGAGCTGGATCGAGCCGAGGCGTGGGGCGCCGAGCTGGGAACGCGCTCCGGCGCGGACAGCGCCTTCCCCCGGTGACTCGGATGGGTGCCGATGCGGCGTGGCACGCCGTCGATGTCGCCGAGGTCGAGCGGCTGTTCGACACCGGCGTGCAGGGGCTCACCACGGCCGAGACGCACGCGCGGTTGCAACGCTTCGGGCCGAACCAGCTCGACGAAGAACCACCCCCGTCTCCGCTGGTCGTGTTCGCCGGCCAGTTCCGCAGCCCGCTGATCTTCATCCTGCTCGCCGCGCTCGCCGTGACCGTCCTGCTCGGCGAGCATCTGGACGCGGCGGTGATCGCGGTGGTGCTGCTGCTGAATGCTGTGATCGGGTTCACACAGGAGCGCAAGGCCGAAGGTGCCGTCAGAGCTCTGATGCAGCTCGTCGTGCCGCACGCCCGTGTGGTGCGACGTGGTCACGAACAGGAGATCGACAGTCGGCTGCTCGTGCCCGGCGACATGGTGCTGCTCGAGTCGGGCATGCGGATGCCCGCAGATCTGCGGCTCGTGTCGTCGACGGCGTTGCAGGTCGACGAGTCCCTCCTGACCGGTGAATCCGACCCCGTGAGCAAGCGGATCGCTCCGGTGGACCCCGCCACCCTGTTGCCCGACCGGACTTGTATGGCCTACACGGGCGCCACCGTCACCGCCGGCCGCGGCGCCGGAATCGTCGTCGCCACGGGCGCGGCCACCGAGCTCGGCGCGATCGCCGGGCTGATGCGCGACGAGGCGGTCACGCGGACGCCGCTGCAGCGACGCATGGAGCGGTTCGGCAAGCTCATCGGCTTGGTGGTCGGGGCAGCGGCCGTGGTCACGTTCGCCAGCGGTGTCGCGCTGGGTGAGTCGGCGAGTGCCATGTTCCTCGTGGCCGTCGCGCTGGCGGTCTCGGCCGTGCCGGAAGGACTCCCCGTGGCGGTGACCATCACGCTCGCCGTCGGTGTTCGCCGGATGGCGCGCCGTCACGCCATCGTGCGTCGACTGGCTGCCGTCGAGACACTGGGCAGTACAACCGTGATCGGATCCGACAAGACCGGCACGCTCACCGAGAACCGCATGACGGTCCAGGAGATCTGGACCCCCGGTCACGACTTCGTGCTCACCGGCGGTGCGCCCAACGGGACGTTCGTCGAACACGACGAGCCGGCTGCGATCGAGGACGAACGTGCCGTGCATCTCACGCTCCTCACGGGTGTCCTCACCAACGAGGCGGACGCCCACTGGTCGGACGACGAACTGGTCACGACCGGTGACCCGACCGAGGTTGCACTCCTGCTGTCGGCGCTCACCGCCTCGGTCGAGGCCCGCGACGCGCGCGCCGCTTATCCGCTGTTCGCCGAGATCCCCTTCGAACCCACCCAGCAGTACTCCGCGACCGTGCGGAACCGCCACGGCACCCACGTCGTCTTCGTCAAGGGCGCACCCGAGCGGGTGATCGCGATGTGTTCGGAGATGCTCACCGACGACGGCCCGAGACCGATCGACGGGCGTGCCGTCACCGACGCGGCCCGGCAACTCGCCGCTCGCGGCCGACGCGTGCTCGCCTTCGCCTACCATCCGCTCGCGCAGCAGATCGAGGGAGCCCGGTTCGACGAGCCCGATGGGCTGATGCTGGTCGGACTCCAAGCGATGAGCGACCCTCCCCGGGCCGGTGTCGAAGATGCCATCGCCGCCTGCCAGGACGCCGGCATCCGCGTGGTGATGATCACCGGTGACCACATCGAGACGGCGAGAGCCATCGCCGAGAAGCTGGGCATCGCCGAACCCGGCCATCCCGAGCCGGCCACCGGCGCCGAGCTCGCAACTCTCGACGACGAGGAGCTCGATCGACGTGTGGAGCGGACATCCGTGTTCGCCCGGGTGTCACCGGAGGACAAGTTGCGGATCGTGCGCGCGCTGCAACATCGGGGCGAGGTCGTGGCCGTCACCGGCGACGGCGTCAACGATGCGCCCGCCCTCAAGGCCGCCCAGATCGGCGTTGCGATGGGCGACAAGGGAACCGACGTCGCTCGCGAAGCCTCCGAGATGGTGTTGGCCGACGACAACTTCGTCTCGATCGTGGCCGCCGTCGAGGAGGGACGGGTCACGTTCGACAACATTCGCAAGGTCACCTTCTTCCTCGTCTCCACCGGCGCGGCCGAGATCACGGCGATCGTCGTGGCCGTCTGGCTGCAGTGGCCATTGATCCTGCTCCCGGCACAGCTGCTGTGGCTCAACCTCGTCACGAACGGCCTCCAGGACGTCGCACTCGCGTTCGAACCGGCCGAGAAAGGCGTTCTCCGCCGACCGCCTCGCCGCTCCGGAGGTGTCCTCGACCGACTGATGTGGGAACGCGTCGTACTCGCCGGCGTGGTGATGGGTGCCGGCATGCTCGCCCTGTTCCGATGGGAGCTCAATGCCAGCGGCTCGCTCATCCGGGCGCAGACGGTCGCGCTCACCACGATGGTCGTCTACCAGGTGTTCCAGGCCGGCAACTCCCGCTCCGAGACCGAGTCGGTGTTCCGGCGCAGTCCATTCTCCAACCGGTTCCTGCTGATCGCCACCGCGACCGCGCTCGGCATCCACATCGCGGCGCTCTACCTGCCACCGACCCAGTACGTGCTCCGTGTCGAGCCCATCGGAATCGACGCATGGATCCGCATCGTCGCCGTCGCCACCACGATCCTGTTCGCCATGGAGCTCCACAAGATCTTCCGCCGGCGCGATCCCGGGTCGGCCGACGCGACCGGCGGACCGGGCCGGTGACGCATCGACCCACGGGACCGAACGGACGGATGCGTCGGAGGTCAGCCCGACGGCGAGCCGTCCGTCGCGGCCATGCCGTGCGGCACTGCGGCGTCGGGTCCCGCGGCCCGGCGGTTCCTCACCTTCACCGCTTCGAGCACCGCGAGCAATGCCACTCCGGCGACGACACAGATCGTGAGGTCGGCCGCACCGAGCGGCTCGAGGTCGAGGAACTCGCTCAGCGGCGTGTAGACCGCCGCGAGTTGGAGTGCGACGACGAGGCCGGCGATCCCCAGCATCACCGGGTTCGTCCGGAGACCGATCGTCCGCAGTGACTCGGTGTGCGAACGGGTGCCGATCGCCTGCGCGACCTGCATGAAGGCCAACGTCGTGAACATCATCGTCTGCCACTCGATCCGATCGGACTCGTTGTAGACGAACCCGATCCCGAGCGACACCGCGCCGATGAGGATGCCGATCCAGATCGTGCGGCGACCGAGCCCGTCGGCCCAGAGGGTCGCGCCGGGCCGGTGCGGGGCACGTCGCATCACACCGAACTCGGCGGGCTCGACCCCCATCGACAGGCCGAGCAGACCGTCGGTCATCAGGTTCAGCCAGAGCAACTGGAGCGGGAGGAGAGCGATGGCAGCGTTCGTGTCACCCCCGGCGAGCAGGTACGGCAGCGGCCAGCCGAGCATCACGATGATCTTGCCCAGGTTGCCGGCGACCGCGAAGCTGACGAATCGCCGGAGATTGTCGTAGATCACCCGGCCCTCTTCGACCGCGGCGACGATGGTCGCGAAGTTGTCGTCTCGCAGGACCATGTCGGATGCTTCCTTGGAGACGTCGGTCCCCGTGATGCCCATCGCCACACCGATGTCGGCCCGCTTCAGCGCAGGTGCGTCGTTGACCCCGTCGCCGGTCATCGCCACCACGTTGCCCCCACGTTGCAGAGCGTCGACGATACGGAGCTTGTGTTCCGGGGAAACCCGGGCGAACACCGACACGGTCGAAGCCGCCTCGTCGAACTCGTCGTCGGTCAGGTGATCGAGGTCGACGCCGGTGAGCACTCGCTCGTCGGTGGCGATGCCGAGTTCGATCGCGATCGCCTTGGCGGTGAGCGGGTGATCGCCGGTGATCATCACCGGCCTGATGCCGGCGCGGCGGCACACGGCGACTGCATCGCGCACCTCCGTTCGTGGCGGGTCGATCAGACCGACGAGTCCGAGCAGGACGAGTTCGGTCTCCGCGTGGGTGGCGAGCGCACCGGAACCTGTGGGCTCCGAGTCGGCGTGCACGTGGTACGCGACGCCGAGCACCCGCCGACCGTTGGCCGCCAGCCGGTCGTTGGCGTCGAGGAGACGCCGTCGCCATTCGTCGTCGAGGTCGACCGGTCCGTCGGCCGACCACACGCCCGTTGCACGATCGATGAGGCCGTCGATCGCACCCTTCACGAACGAGAGCGGACGGTCCTGGGGGAGGTCGGTCAACAGTGCCGATGTGCCGGCGAGCGGGTCGTGCACGGTGCTCATCCGCTTGCGTGCCGAGTCGAACGGGTTCTCGCCGACACGGGGGATGTGGGTGCGCAGATCCTCGATGTCGACCCCCGAATCACGAGCGAGCTGCAGGAGCGCGGTCTCCGTCGGATCACCGAGGAGGAGGATCTCACCCTGTTCGTCGATCGTGACCTGGGCGTCGTTGCACAGCACCAACGCACCGAGCATCGCCCGGGCCGCACCC
>CAXBAZ010000137.1:0-8095 GCA_963973395.1 uncultured Acidimicrobiaceae bacterium | reverse complement strand
CGCTGGCAGGTCCAGGCCGGAGACGCCCACCCGATGAGCGGGTCGTTCCAGTTCGAGGTGACCGAGACCGCAGCCACAACACCGGCTGCGGCCGCAACACCGGCACCAGGAGTCCCCACATCCGAGTCGATGTCCGGCATGGAGATGAACGCCGACGCGCATGCGGCGATGTCGGACGGCGCGGGCGCACTCGAGGACTTCTTGGCCTCCGGGGCCGACTCGTCCGATGCCGTAGCGGTCGGTCGTGTCGGTCGTGGGGTGACGATCCTGGGTGCGGTGTTCGGGATCGGGGTGCTGGCCGCGCTGGTGTGGACGATACGTGGGCGCCGCGAGGAGCTCGAGACCCAGCTCGCGTGGGTCCGCCTCGCCGGGCTCGTGCTGTTCACCGGGGGGATCATCGAGTTCGCGTCACTGACCGAGGCCAATCCGTCTGCCGGCCTTACGGCGGTGCTCGACACGAAGGCAGGGCTGGCCACCGCGCTCAAGATGGTGGGAGGGCTCGCTGTACTCATCGGGTTTCACCAGCGCGCCGGTCGGATCATCGCTCCGATGCATTCGCTGTCGGCAGCCGTCGCCACCGACCTCCCGGTAACCGCACGCGCCGCGACCACGCGAACGGGGCACCAGGCCGAGCACGAGCATCGCTGGGCCCCGACGGCATCAGCGGCGGTGGGCCTCGGCGGCTTAGCGGCGGTGTTGATCTCGTTCTGGTTCGACGGCCACACGGTCAGCAAAGGGCCCTGGGCGATCCACTCCGTCGTGAACCTCGTGCATCTCGGTGCGGCAGCGGTATGGGGCGGCGGGGTGTTCGCGATGGCGACCGTCGCCTGGACGCGTCATCGTCGAGAGCTTCGCACGGGCCTCGCAGCGATGGTCGTGCGGTTCTCTTCGATTGCATCCGTGGCATTGGTCGCGGTGATCGTCGCCGGGTTGTTGATGACGTGGATGATCCTCGAGTCGCCGGGTGACCTGTTCGGGACGAGATGGGGTCAGGTCCTGCTCGCCAAGATCGCAGTCGTGTCCGTTGCCGCAGGTTTGGGTGGGTACAACCACTTCCGGCTCCGCCCGCGTCTCGAACAGCGACCCGATGACCCGGCCGTGGCGAAGGAGCTGCGCACCACGTTGTCGATCGAGTCGATCGTGTTCGTCGTCGTCATTGCCTTGACCGCGGTGCTGGTCGCTGCCGCGACCTGAACCAGGCGTGAAGATCGGAGTCGATGGCGCGCCACCGAGCATGTTGTCAGTGGTCGCGCGGTCCAGGGTTCGGAGCCCAGAGGCTGACGGTGAAGACGGCGCCGCCGGCTGGATCGTTGGAGGCCGAGATCTCACCGCCGAGCGCGGCGACGAGTTCGTGCGCAATGGCGAGGCCGATCCCGCTGCCGGTTCCTTGGGCGGTCGTCCCGCGATAGAAGCGTTCGAAGACGAGGGGCAGGTCGACCGGTTCGATTCCTGGGCCGGAGTCGGACACTGTGATCGCTGCACCGCCCGGCTCGGCGGCGGTGCGCAGGGTGATGGTGCCGCCGGTCGGCGTGTACACGAGCGCATTGCCGACCAGTGTGCTGACGATCTGTTTCACCCGCTCGGCATCAGCAAGGGCAAGTGCCGGTTCGAGCTCGGTGCGAAGTTCGATGTCGGCCGCGTCCGCGGCCCCTCGTGCGAGTTCGGCGACGCTCGCAACGACGCGTTCCAGATCGACCGGCTCGAGTCTGACGTGAAGGTTTGCGGCGTCGGCGGTGGCGAGTGTGTGCAGGTCGTCCACGAGGTGCGCGAGTCGGAGCACCTCCTCGTGGAGCGACTGCATGGTGCCGTCGTCGGGTTCGGCGACGCCGTCGACCAATGCCTCTGTCGTGCCACGCAGGATCGTCAGCGGCGTGCGTAGCTCGTGGGCGACGTCGGCAACGAGCTGCCGACGTAGCTGATCCTCGTGCTCGACGGCTGCTGCCATCCGGTTGAACGTCGCCGCGAGCGTCCGCAGCTCACCGGGTGCGTCGCTGAGCTCGACGCGGACACCGGGTTCGCCGGCCTCCACGCCCTCGACGGCGGTGGTCAGCGCGACGATCGGACGGGTGACGCGTCTAGCCACGAACACCGCGACCGCGACGGCGACCGCGACGGCGAGCAGCGCACCGATGAGGACGTTTCGGAACAGCACGCTTCGGATCTGGCGCTCCGGGGTCGGGAGGTGGCTGTCAGGGAAGCGCAGCTCGATGGTTCCAACGTGCGAGTCGTCGACGACCACGTCGGCCTGCACGGGTTCGCCGCGGTCGGTGTCCACGAGTTGCACGCCGTGCATTCGCAGCATCATCTCGGCGAGCTCGTCCGTCGAGGCAGACAACAGACGGCCATCGATGTCACGGACGGTCAGCGTCGCCTGCCCGCGCGCTGCGATCGCCACGGCCGGCGCGAGATCGGCGCCCGACCAGCCGCCGGTCCGCTCGTACGCCTGGGCGGCCGCCACTGCTGCTGCTCGAGCGTCTTCGGCGTGGACGTCCGCCACGAGGTCCGAGACGCCTGATCGGGCACCGACGACCATCAGCGCGGCGAGCACCGACAGCGCTGCGACGGCGACGACCACGAACGCGGCGGCGAGTCGCAAACCGAGGGGCGACAGCGGAGCCCGCCTAGTCATCGCGGGTGAGTCCCAGCCGATAGCCGGCACCGAGCACCGTCTCCACGATGGTCGGATCGTGCGGATCACGCTCGAGCTTGCGCCGCAGGTTCTTGACGTGGCTGTCGACCGTGCGCTCGGACGCGAACTCGAACCCACGAACGCGATTGAGCAGCTCGAGTCGCGAGTACACCCTGCCGGGTCTGGTTGCCAGCGCTGTGAGGATCCCCCACTCGGTCGGGGTCAACTCCACGGTGCCACCGCGCACGACGACCTCGTGGCGATCTTCATCGATCACGATCTCGCTCCCTCCGTACGAGCGCCCGCGTGTCGACGCACCGTCGCGCCCGCGCCGCAGGATCGCATGTGCGCGGAGCATCACCTCGCGCGGGCTGAAGGGCTTGGTCACATAGTCATCTGCACCGAGCTCCAACCCACGGATTCGATCTTCCTCACCGGCTCGGGCCGTGAGCATCAGGATCGGCGTCGACGAGGAGCGACGTATCTCCGTTGCGACGGTCTCGCCGGAGACGTCGGGGAGCCCGAGGTCGAGGATCACGAGGTCGGGCGCTGACGACTGGGCGAGCGTGATGGCCTCCGCGCCGCTTCCGGTGGTGAGCACCGCCCACCCCTCGCGCTCGAGGTAGCTGCGGAGCAGCTCGCGGATCTTGAGCTCGTCCTCTACCACCATCACCGTCAACGCCATGGCCCACAGTCCTAGCCGACGCGACTGGACCGACGGCGCGTCCGCGCCACAACCCATGCGACGCGCATGCGACCTCCACACCACCTCCACACGACCGGCCGATGATGAGTTGCAAGAACATCGAGGACAAAGGAGTCCACCCCATGAACACCAAACTGCTCACCCTCGCCGCAACCGGCGTCGCCGGCATCACGCTCGGGTTGGGCGTCGGCGTGGCCGCGGCCCAAGGCGGCCCCGGTGATGACCGCACACCGCCGCCCGTCGCAGACGTCGGCTCGATGGACGAGATGCACGCGATGATGCGCGACCAGATGCCCGCCGAGCTCGCCGACGCCTGCGACGAGATGCACGCGTCAATGCCCGCCGGCATGGCGTCCATGCACAACGGACTGATGAACGGTGCCGGCGGCATGAACGGTGCCGGCGGCATGAACGGTGCCGGCGACATGTCGAACGGCCAGCACCAGGCACACCACAAGTGATCGGTACCTGACGATGCCAACTCGACACCTCATCGGCTGCGTGGTCGCGGTCGTCGGAGTCGCAACCGCGCTGACGCTGATCGCGCCGTCCGCCGGCGGGTTCGCCGTCGTCGCGGCCTTCCTGCTCTGCCCGCTCGTCATGGTGATCGCCATGAAGTTCATCATGGGTGGGCCCCACGAGAGCGCCTCAAACAGCGAACCGACGACCGATCACTCGACGAACCACGCGGAGCGGGTCGGACGATGATCTCGCGAGTTGCGATCAGGAGGCCGGGTCTCCCCGCCCGGCGGCCCGGCCTCCGCCGCCCCCTCGTCGCGCTGATGCTCGTCACCGCCTGCGCACCCGACGGCACCGACGGATCAGTCATCCGCGATGGCCCCGTCGCTCTGGGTCTCGCCGTCCCGGCGCTCGACCTTGACGACGTGCCGGCGAACATCGCCGATCACTACGAGTTCGCCGACGCCAACCGCAATCTGTACGACGAAATCCCTTGCTATTGCGGCTGCGAGAAGAGCATCGGCCATCGCAACCTCACCGACTGCTTCGTCCGATCGGACGCGAACGGCTGGGACGCCCACGCGGCAGGGTGCAAGGTCTGCATCGACGAGTCGATCGCCGTGCGCCGCCTGATGGCAGACGGGGCCGACGTGCCCACGATTCGCGACTCGATCATCACCGAGTTCGGCCCGCTCACCACCCCGACAACAACGACATCGACATGACAAGGAACGCCCCCATGGCTCACCACCCGCATACCCGAACCCCCTCCCGACGCCGAGCCTCCACCCGACGCCGATGGACGATCGCCGCAATCGCGACCGCAGCAGCCGTCGTGGGAACCGGCGCCCTCGTCGCCGGACAACGCGACGAACCATCGCAAGTCACTCCGAGACCGACCGGCGAGATCAACGCAATGGGCATGCCGGTCATCGAGACTCCGGGCACCGGTGCGGACCCGACTGCCTCAGGAACCGTCGAAGTCGACCACGGGCTCTGGCAGCTCGGCACCGTTCCCCTCAACACCGCCGTCCGCCCACAGTGGCAACTCACCAACACCGGGAACCAGCCGGTCGCGATCGGCGAACCCCGCCCGGAAGTACGCGAGGGATGCTGCCCCGGCCCGATCGCCCTCTCCACACGGACGATTCCCCCCGGCGGCACCGCCACCCTTGCGTTCGAGCTCTCCATGCACCCCGGGATGGACGGATGGCACGACATCGCGATCCACGTCCCCCTCACCGGCGACGCGGGCGAGACCGTCCTCACCCTCGAAGTCACCGGCGACTTCCGCGACGCATAGACCGCAGGAGGAAACCGCGATGCGAATCGGAGAACTCGCGGCCCGGACCGCGACCACGACGAAGACAATCCGCTACTACGAGTCGATCCAACTTCTCCCCACCCCTGCCCGAACCGACGCCGGCTACCGGACGTATCACCACGACTCGATTCGGCAACTCCAGTTCATACGCGATCTACAACTCGCCGGACTCGATCTCGCCACCATCGGCTCGCTCTTGACCCTCGCGGACGAGCCGCCAAACAACCGCCATGCGCGGGATCTGGCGCAGGACGCTCTCCACCAGATCGACGACCGCCTCGCGCAGCTTCGACGGCTGCGAGCGGAGCTGGACGACCTGGCTCGCTCGCCCCACTGACCGCCCTCGAAGTCGCTTGGCAGCACCTGGCGACCTGCAGGCGAACCGCCAAGCTCTGGCCCCCATGCGGCAACCTCGTCGGGTGGGGCACCGAACCATGCCATGGTCCGGTGCCCACCCGAGTTCGTGTCAGGCCACGTCGATGTCCATCTTCATGCCTGCTTCCCAATGTCCGGGCTCGTGGCATCCGACCATCAGCTGGCCGGCCGCATCGAAGGTATGGGTGAGCTCGACGGTCCCACCCGGTTCGACGACGACCGAGTGCAGTTCGGTCATCTCCTCGTCGTGGGGCATGGTTCCCCCCTCCATGCCGTCGTGGGCGCCGCCCATCTCGGCCATCTCGGTGTGATGGGCTTCCTGCTCGGCCAGGGTGCCGAACACTGCCTCGTGTCGGACCGCTCCGTCGTTGCGGAACACGAAGTTCACCGTCTCGCCGCTGGTCACGTCCAGCTCGGCGGGCGTGAAGGCCATGTCGGTCATCGTGACCTCGATCGTGCGAGGTGCGTCGGCGGGTCCGCCGACTGGGTCGCTCCCGCCGTCATCGCCGCAAGCGGCGAGGGTGACGGCGGACGCGAGGACGAGCGCGAGTGCTCGCTGCATGATGTTTCTCCTTGGTTCGAATGGTGGTGATGCGTGCGAACTCAGGAGGGGCGCGGGACTGGCGGGTCCAGATCGACAACGCAGTCGACCGGCAGCATTTCACGCGCCGTGTCGAACCGTCCCGCCATGACAGGCGTGACGATGTCGTCGACGTCGAGGTCGACGGTCATGACGCACGCCATCCCGGGATGGCCATCGATCCAGCCGCCGTCCGGTCCGGATCGCGTGTCGTTCCCGGGCGCTACCGACGCCAGATGTGCGCCCTCGCCAGCGGCGCCGGGCTCCGCGGCCACGTGAGCGTCGTGGGATCTCGTCACAGGCGTGACGCCGGTGTCCCGCGCCTGCGCATGGACCCGGTGACCCGAGCCTTCAGCGAGACCGGCAGCGCATGCCATGGCGCCAAAGGCCACGCCGACGACGACAGCTGCGAGGATCACCCAGGAAGACGGAGCGGTGCTCCAAGGCCAGACGCGCGTCCGCCCATCGCCGAGTCGAACGACTCCAGGGCGCGACGGCCAGAGCGTGGGGTGGGCGGCGGCCATCGAGGGCAAACGCTAGCTGACGCTGGGCTCGGATCGAGCGCGGCGGTTCGTCTCGCGCGAGGCCTGCGACGCAGCCTGCTCGCCTCGTGCCTCCGACGCCGAACGACCCCCATCGCGGTGCTGTCGACATCAGTGACCGTTGAGGAAGGACGGCGGCTTCCGCCCGAGTGCTGCGGCCACTGGGCAGCCCGAGAGTCGGGCTCGAGGTCGTCGTGCCGCTGGTCAGCGCAGCTGTTCAGCTCGTTCCTGGTATTCCTCGGTGGTCAGTTCACCTCGTGCGTAACGCTCGGCGAGGATCTCTCGGGCACGATCGTTGGGATGACCCGGAGAACGTGCCGAGGGCCCCTGCCCGCCGGTCGCGGCACGGACGAGCCAGACGATGAGGACGACGAACAGCGCCATCATCGCGATCCCCCACAGCCACATCCATCCTCCGCCCCATCCGTCCATGTGATCCCAGCGATCGTCGTTCGCGACGGCCAACACGCCGTACAGGTGGTTCATCGGCACGCTTCCCTTCGTCCTAGAATCGACTACGACATGATGTCGTTTTCTCCAGGTTCGCGCCGGCTGTGGTCAGGCACCAGGGCCGACGGCCTCGATGGCTCGGGGCGTATCGACCGTGGACGGCATGACCGCCGCTGACGATCGAGCCCCGGAGGACGAGCCGGGGAGCCTGACGTTGTCGGGGGCGGTGGCGCTCGGCACCGGGGTGATGATCGGTGCGGGGATCTTCGCACTGACGGGGCAGACAGCCCGGCTGACGGGCGACTGGTTCCCGCTGGCTTTCGTTGCGGCGGCCGGGGTGGTGGCTGCGAGTGCGTATTCGTACGTGAAGTTGTCGAATGCGTTCCCGTCCTCGGGTGGGATCGCCATGTTCTTGAGGGAGGAGTACGGACCCGGGACGGTGACGGGGGTGTTCGCCATCTTCATGTATGTGTCGATGGTGATCAGTGAGGCGCTCGTGGCGAGGACGTTCGGCTCGTACCTGCTCCAGGTCGTTGCTCTCGAGCCGGCGTCGTTCTGGGTGCCCGCGTTCGCGGTGGCGTTGCTCGTGGCCGCGTTCGGGGTGAACGTTGCCGGCAACCGGGCGATGCAGGCCACGCAGCGGGCCATGGCGGCGGTCAAGATCGTCGGCCTCGGTGCCTTCGCGGTCGCGGGGCTCTGGTTTGCGTCGGCTGCCGAGTTCACCAGCGGCGCCGCGGGCGAGTACTCGGCGTCGCCGGAGGGCTTCCTGGCCGCGGTCGCGTTGGCGATCCTCGCCTACAAGGGGTTCACCACGATCACCAACAGCGGCGGCGAACTCGTGGATCCACACCACAACACCGGGCGGGCGATCGTGATCGCGCTGGCGATCTGCACCGTGGTGTACCTGGCCATCGCCGCTGCCGTGGCGGGGAACCTGAGTGTCACCGAGATCGTGGCTGCCGAGGACTACTCACTGGCCGAGGCGGCTCGCCCCGCGTTCGGTGAGGGAGGGGGGACCTTCACGGTCGCC
>CAXBAZ010000136.1:0-8111 GCA_963973395.1 uncultured Acidimicrobiaceae bacterium | reverse complement strand
CCGATGGCGATCTTGCCGGTGATGGTCTTCGCGAGTGTGGTGAACAAGGGGGTCATGTGGTGCAGCTCCTATCGAGGCGTTCGACGATGACATCGTCGCCGGCGCCGGCCCCGTTACCCGCAGCACCGACAAGATTGTCTCAAGGCCGCCGCCGATGTTCGGTGGCCGGGGCACGGGCGGCCCTGCGTAGAGTTCGAACCGATGCAGACCGCACCGCCTGGTTCCGCCGAAACCGTGCGGAATCCGTGGCCGGCGGTGCTCGTCACCACGCTGGTCTTCTTCCTCGTCGTCATCGACGTCTCGGCGGTCAACGTGGCGTTCCCGTCGATCCGCGACGACTTCGGGGTCGCCGAATCCACGCTCGGCTGGGTGATCTCGGGCTACAACATCACCGTCGCCTCGCTGTTGCTCGTGGCCGGACGGTACGCCGACAGCCTCGGGCGCAAGCGGCTGTTCATCCCCGGCGTGGCGATCTTCGCGATCGGTTCGATGCTCAGCGCGATCGCACCCGACGCCGCGTTCCTGATCGCGGCTCGGGTCGTACAGGGCGTCGGTGGCGCCATCATCGCACCGACCGCAATCGCTGTCGTGCTGCCGGCCTTCCCACCCAACAAACGATCGACCGTGATCGGCATCATCGGGGCGACGGGCGCGCTCGGGGCCGTCGCCGGCCCGGCGCTCGGTGCGTTCCTGACCGATGCATGGTCGTGGCGCGGGATCTTCTGGATCAACGTCCCGATCTCTGTGGTGGTGCTGGCGCTCGCGCCGCGGCTGCTCCAGGAGTCGAAGAATCCGAATGCCACCGGCAAGGTCGACCTCGTCGGCGTGCCGATCGGCACGGTCGGCGTCGGACTCATGATGTTCGCGATCGTGCGAGCGGAGTCGTGGGGCCTCACCGACCCGAGGGTGATCGCGACGTTCCTGGTCGGTGTGGCGATGATCCCATTGCTGGTCCGACGCTCACGCACCCACCCCGAACCCCTGCTCGAACTCGACCTGTTCCGGCTCCGGTCGTTCTCGAGCACGAACGCCGCGCTGGCGCTGTACTCGATGGCCTTCACGTCGGGGTTCCTCGCGAACTCACTGCTGCTCCAGGAGATGTGGGGCGAGTCGCTCCGCACGACGGGGTTGGCATTGGTGCCGTCCCCGCTGCTCGCGGCGATGATCTCGCCGTTCGCCGGCAGGTTCGCCGATCGTATGGGTCACCGGTGGATCCTCGCGGCCGGCAGCACCGCGTGCGCCGTCGGCTACCTGTCGTTCCTGTTCACACTCGACGCGACGCCGTCGACGTGGTCGGTGTACGTGCCGACGTCGCTCGTCGTCGGCCTGGGCGTGGGGGCCACGATCGCCACCTGGGCGAGCGCCGGACTGGCCGATGTCAGCCCCGACCAGTTCGGTACCGCCAACGCAACCGTTCGCACCACGCAGCAGGTGTTCTACGCGCTCGGGATCTCCGTGATCGTCGCACTGCTCGCCGACGTGTCGATCGACCCGGACATCGGTCAGTTCCGATGGGCGTGGGCGTTCATCGGCATCACCTACCTGCTCGCGGCCATCGTCGTTGCACTCACGTTCCCCGCCGGTTCCAGCGACGACCGCGCCGAACCACTGCCCTGACGCCTCGCGTGTGCTCGCTCCGGAACGGCGCGATCCCGTCATCTGGGGTAGCCTGACGTTCTTGGGATGAGTCGCCTCGCTGACGCAGGCCCGACGCCTCGACCCGAGCCGGACGGTTCGAGGAGCACATGATCACCCACCCACGGTTGCCAGGCGTCGATCGCACATGATCCGTCAGGAATGGAATGCGCTGCAGGTCGGCGACCACGTCTTCGTCCACGAGGACGACGAGCACCATCTGGCAGCTGTCCCCGGCCGGGTCGTCGTGGTCGACGTCGCCGACGGATCGAACGACGTGTCGATCCGCATCTCGCCCACTCGCGGCAAGGCCGTCGTCGTCCGTCCGCGGCGACTCGCCGTCCACCTCGAAGAACTCGATCCCGATCGACGCTGTTGGCGCTGCGACACCCACGCCCGCGCCGCGGCCGACTGATCACGAACAGCGAGGAACAGCCATGCCAGACAAGTCCCCACAACGCCCCGCCGGCAAGAAGCCCGGCAAGACGCTCAAGGAGAAGCGCGACGCCAAGCGGCAGAAGCAGGACGACAAGCCCATCGTCCGCTGAGTCGACTCCCTCGGACTCCGACTCGGCGCCGCCGTACCGTCCGATCCACGGACCGTGACCTCATGCCCTGGCCTTCGCCGGCTGCGTCCGCGAACATTGACGGTATGAACAGCGCTCGCGACATCGACGACACGGTCTCCGACGAGCGGGATCCCGACGCGCCGGCGATCGCCGACGAGGAACGGACCGTCGAGGACGCAGACCCCGACGACGCAGGTAACGACGTGCCGGTGCCGCTCGACGCCGCGATCGAAGTACCGACGGCCGACGCGATCGACCAGCAGCGGCACGTCACGCTCGACGACGACGAACACGACCCGGCATAGGTCCAGCCGCCGTCCGCTTGCGGGCGACGACAGCGATGTCGCGCGGCCAGAGGGGGTCTGGGCCCCTCCGGTCAGGTGACGATCGTGGGAGGATCTCGACATGACCATCGACCCCGGTCCCCGCACGCTCGACCCCACGTACTCATCCGCTCGCCGCCGCTTCCTCGGCGCCGCCGATCGCGCCGGTGCGGTCGTGACCACGTTCCGTCATCCGGCCGCCGGGCTCGAAGGCGAAGAGTTGGCGATCGACGTCGCCCGACTCGGCGACGATGCGGCGCCGAGCGTCCTGCTGATCGTGTCGGCCACGCACGGGGTCGAGGGCTACGCCGGATCGGCTCTGCAGTCGTGGTGGCTCGACGAGCGTGCCGCCTCGGCGATGGCGGATCGAATCCGCGTCGTCATGATCCATGGCTTCAACCCCGTCGGGTTCTCCTGGGTGCGACGCGTCAACGAGGACAACGTCGATCTGAACCGGAACTTCGTCGACTGGTCATCGCCCCCTCGCAACGACGCGTACGCGGAAATCGCCGACCTGCTCGTGCCCGCGACCTGGACGGCCGAGTCGCAGGCCTCGACGACCCAGGCACTGATGGAGGTCGCGGGCGACGTCGGGCTCGACCGCTTCCAGCAGATCGTCAGCGGTGGACAGTACGACCATCCGTCCGGCATCTTCTACGGCGGCAGCGGCCCCGTGTGGTCGAACCGATGGCTCGCGGAGCATGTCGTCGCGACCGTCGAACCGGCGGTCAGGCTCGGCGTGATCGACCTCCACACCGGCCTCGGTGAATGGGGCCACGGCGAGCTGATCTCACACGAGCAGGCCGGCGACCCCGGCTACGTGCGCGGCACGGACTGGTGGGGCGACGTCCGGTCGATGCTCGACGGCGAGAGCGTCTCGGCGGCCCTGAGCGGCGACTGGTTGGGTGCGATCGATGCCATGCTGCCGGGCGTCGAGGTGACGGCCGCCGCGCTGGAGTTCGGGACGGTCGACGTGATCACGGTGCTGCAGGCGTTGCGGGCGGACGCGTGGCTCCACGCAGAAGGCGACCCGACCGGCGACGGCGCCGCGCAGGTTCGTGCCCAGGTTCGAGCCGCGTTCGCCCCCGATGACCCGGCCTGGCTGGCGACGATCACCGATCGATTCGACGAGGTCGCCACGGCCGCCATGAATGGCCTGGCATCGTGACACACCCACCGCGGCGGGATCCATCGCCGTCGTCCGATCAGACGAGCGAGCTACTTCACCGCCCGATCGGCGGGGTCACGGTCCGATCGGCGGGCCGGGATGGCCCAGGAGATCACGAGGTGCGATCCGGCGGACGACTTCGAAGAAGTTCGTCGATTGTCGGTACAACCAACCACTCCCATCGGACTCTTCACGACCACCGCCAGGAACCGATGAGGAATCGGCGTGCGCTGACGCGCTCACATGCCCGCGTGGGAGAGAATCTCCGCGTCGGTCAGCATTGGGATGCCGAGCTGCTCGGCCTGGTTGAAAGGCCCGATGAACGTTGCGTTCGCGAACAACCCCGAAACCACCGTGCCCAAGTGCCCGCTGCGGTCTCCGAGCTGCGCGTGGTGCGGTTCGTCGCCGGGCTCCATCAATGAGATGAGCTCATCACCCACCTCGATGTTGCCGGTGGCGTCGACGCGGTCGAGCAGAGATGCCGCGAACTCGTTGAGGTCGTAGACGGTCACCTGCGATCGGGTCGCGGCCATCCGGGTGAGCCCTTCGTTCACCAGAGCGATCGCCTTCGACGCTCGATTTCGTCCCGCCACGTCAGGGTACTTCGCACGTACACGCAAACTCAGGTCGGGATCGCCCTTGAGCGTGACGACAATTCGTTCGGGGTTTGCAGCGAGCACGATGTCCACCGCCGACGTGATATCTCTGACCACTTTGGCGACCTTGACGGCCACCTCAGAGTCGGTCAACGTGCCGTCGTAGATCTCGTCATAGGTGCCGTTGCGGAGATGAAAGTCATTTGCGCCGATGTGCACATAGACATACTTCACTGCGCCGTTCTCGATCTGTTGGGCCACCCCGGCGGCCTGACCCTGTCCGACCAGATCGGCGGCCCGCGCTCCGCTCCGAGCCCAATTGTATTCGAACCCTGTACGTCGTGGGCCACCCCAGGTGCCCCACTTCCCGAAGTCGAGACCGCGTGCTACGACCAGCTGCTCCATCCAGTTGAGGGTCACCGATGCGTAGTCACCGCCGCGGTTGTCGTCGGCGCGGTACTCGTCGGAATCGCTGTCGCCGAGAATCGCGAACCCACCCTCGTTTGCGTTCTCATCAGCCTTCTCGACCGACCATGGCGCGCGGTCGGTCGGCACCTCGTCGTCGTCCGAATCCCCGTCAGCTTCACCGGCTGCCGCCTGACCGTTGTCGCTCGGCACCTCGTCGTCGTCCGAATCCGCGTCAGCTCCATCGGGCGTCATCGAGCCGTCGTCGCCACGCAGTTGCTCGCCGGTCGGGCCGGCGCCGACATCATCGTGGTCGGCGCCTCCGGTAGAGCCCTTCGGCTGCGCGCTACAAGCGACGATCAGAAGCGCTGTCGCGACTAAGAAGACGAATCGATGAAGGAAAACGGGCGCGCACCTCAGGTGAGAGTTGCCGACATTCTTGACGACTTGCGTCTGACGCCGCAAACGAACATCCGATTGAGGATCAACGGCCGCGGATTCACTCGATGCGCAGACCTGATATGGCCCGGCTGATCACCAGCTGCTGGATCTGCTCGGTGCCTTCGAAGATGTCGTGGATCTTCGCATCGCGGTGCCAACGCTCGACCGGGTACTCGCGGGTGTAGCCGTAGCCGCCGAGGATCTGGATCGCCCGTTCGGTGACCCAGGTCGCCGTGCGGCCGGCCTTGAGCTTGGCCATCGAACCCTCGGCGTGCTGGAACTGCTTGTGCTTGCCCAACCACGCCGCACGCCAGATCAGCAGGCGGGTGGCCTCGATCTCGGTGGCCATGTCGGCGAGCATGAACGCGATCGACTGGTTCATGATGATCGGCCGACCGAAGGCGTGGCGCTCCTTGGCGTACTCGAGTGAGTACTCGTAGGCGGCGCGGGCGACGCCGATGGCCTGCGCGCCGACCGACGGGCGTGTCGCCTCGAACGTCTGCATCGCGGCCTGGGAGTTGCCCGGCTTGCCTTCCCGAACTCGGGCCAGGCGCTCGTCGAGCTTCTCCTTGCCGCCGAGCAGGCATCGGCCGGGCACACGAACGTCGTCGAGTACGACCTCGGCGGTGTGGCTGGCACGGATACCGTGCTTCTTGTACTTCTGCCCCTGGCTGAGACCGGAAGTCCCGGGCGGCACGATGAAGCTGGCGTGACCCTTCGAGCCGAGCTTCGGGTCGACGACGGCGACGACGACGTGGATGTCGGCGATGCCGCCGTTCGTGATCCATGCCTTCGTGCCGTTGAGCACCCACTCATCGGTCGCCTCGTCGTACACGGCGGAGGTGCGGTAGCCGTTCACGTCGGAGCCGGCGTCGGGCTCGGATGCCGCGAACGCACCCAGCGCGATCTTGTCGGCATCGCCGTAGCACTGCGGCACCCATTCCATGACCTGCTCGGACGTGCCTGACGACGCGATGCCGGCGGCGGCGAGCGCGGTGCCCATGATGGCCATGCCGAGGCCGGCATCGCCCCAGAACAGCTCCTCGATCGCGACCGGCAGCGTGAGGCCCGTCGGGTCGTTCATCATCGCCTCGGCCACGAACTCCCAGCCGTACAGGCCGATCTGGGCAGCCTGTTCGACGATGGGGTACGGGAACTCCTCCCGTTCGTCCCACTCGTGGGCGGCCGGGCGCATGACGTCTTCGGCGAACCCGTGGACCCACTTCTGCAGCTGGAGTTGGTCTTCGTTGAGGACGGGGTTGAAATCAGCCATACCCACCAAGTTACTCACCGGTAACAGGAATGTCTACCCGTCGGTAACTTCTCCGCCGGAGGTGGTGTGACCGTTCCCGCCGCGCTCGCGTCGTCGCGCCCTTCGCGGGTGCGTCGGGTCAGCGGCGGACGGTCGTGCCGGCTTTGGTGGTTTCGACCGTCCAGCCACCGGCCTGCAGCTCGGTGCGCAACGCGTCGGCGGTCGCGAAGTCCCGCGCCGCACGCGCCTCGTCGAGTGCTCTGGCTGTGGCAGCGACCTCGTCGGGCACGTCTGCTCCGGCGCGCAGGTCGAGCCCGAGCGCCACGCACATCTCACGCACCGTCGCCGCGACCCGCGCGGCCGTCGTGTCGTCGCCCGAGTCGATCAGTGCGTTGGCCGTCCGCAGCGTGTCGAACAGCAACGCGACTGCGCCCGGCGTGTCGAGATCCGCATCCATCGAGGCCCGGAACTCGTCGAGGACCGCCGGGTCGGGGTCGCCGTCGCCGACCGACGCCGACCGGGCGGCGAACGAGTCGAGCCCGGCCAACGTGCGCTGGGACGCCTCGAGGCTGTCGAGGCTGATGCGCACCGGGCTGCGATAGTGCGTCTGGAGCAGCAGCATCCGGTAGGCGCGCTCGTCGTACTGGTCGAGCAGGTCGAGCATGTTCAGCACGTTGCCGAGGCTCTTCGACATCTTCTCGCCCTCGGCATCGATCACGAACGCATGGTGCATCCAGTGGTTCGCGAAGGTCTTGCCGAGCACGACCGCCTGCGCGCGCTCGTTCTCGTGGTGTGGGAACCGCAGATCCTGCCCACCGCAGTGCAGGTCGAAGCCTTCACCGAGGATGTCGAGACTCATCACGACACACTCGCTGTGCCAGCCGGGCCGCCCGTCGCCCCACGGGGACGGCCACGACGGCTCGCCGGGCTTCGAGAACTTCCAGAGCACGAAATCGGCCGGGTGCCGCTTCTGACCGGCGCCGAGCACCTCCCGATCGCCGCCGCCGGCCAACATGTCGTCGAGCGACTGGTGGACGAGCAGGCCGTAGTCGGGCACCGCCTCGACCGACAGGTACACGCCATCGTCGGTGGCGTAGGCGGTGCCGCTGTCGACCAGCTCACCGATCATCGCCACCATCTCGTCGACGTACTCGGTCGCGTGCGGCGTGTCGTCGGGGCGGGCCACGCCCATCCGCTCCTGTGCGTCGAACCACACGCGCTCGCACTTCTGCGTGATCTCCTGCCACGGACGACCCTCGCGGTTGGCCCGGTTGATGATCTGGTCGTCGATGTCGGTGACGTTCGAGACGAACCTCACGTCGAGTCCCGTCCACCGCAGATAGCGCACGAGCACGTCGTAGACGATGTTCTGGCGTCCGTGGCCGATGTGCGGCGGCGCGTACACCGTCGGGCCGCACAGGTAGATGCTGACCTTCCCCGGCTCCCGCAGGGCGAGCTCGCGGATCTCTCGGGTCGCGGTGTCATACAGGTGCAGCACGATCGACCATCCTATGAGCCGGACGCCGCGCGGCCGACGAGGTTCGCGTCAGGCGCGGTGGCGACGGAAGTGTGGGTTCTCCGGCGTCTCGATCGCGGTCAGGTGCGGATGCCACGGCCCGCCGGCTGCTCCCTGCTTCAGGGCGGCGATCGCCGCGTCACGGGTGTTGGCGAAGATCGCCTCCTCCGACTCGGCACCGGGCGGCACCCACACCGACACGATCA
>CAXBAZ010000135.1:0-8143 GCA_963973395.1 uncultured Acidimicrobiaceae bacterium | reverse complement strand
AACATGAACGCCGACAGCACACACGTGAGCGTGGGCATGAACACCCAGAAGTTGGGCTCATCGGCACCCAGCGTCTCGATGACGAGCACCAGGCTGAGTGGGAGGATCCACGCCAGCGCCGCCGTCACCACCCGGTCGACACCGAACCGGTGGACGAACCGGCCGTTCAACAGCGCGACCACACCGAACCCGATCGCGACGACACCGAACACGATCGGGAACTGATCACGGCGGCCGAAGATGTCACTGATGATCGCCTCGCTCGTGGCGATGTAGACGGTGAACACACCCTGCAAGAACGTCGACGCGATGGTGTAGCCGGCGGTGACCGGCGTCCGGGCGACCTCGACGAATCCCCGGACGGTCGAACCGACCCGTAGCGGTCGCCGCTGGGCGGGATCGAGCGTCTCGGGCAGCCGGAGCGTCCACACGGTGATCCCCGCGGCGAACACGACACAGAACCAGAACGCGGCCTGCCACGGCAGGACGGCGACGATGCCGGCGCCGAGCGTCGGCGCGAACACGGGCACGAGCACGAACACGGCCATGATCTGCGACATCGCCCGAGCCATGACCGGCCCTTCGAACCGGTCGCGCACGATCGCCGTGGCCACGACTCGAGACCCGGCTGCACCGACACCCCACAGGAACCGGCTGGCGAGCAGCACGCCGAACGTCGGCGCGAGGGCCGACCCGATCGCGCCCAGCACGTAGATCGAGATTCCGAGGTACAACACGGGCTTGCGACCGAACCGGTCGGCCAGGGGGCCGTACACGAGGTGGGCGGCGGCGAGCCCGAAGAAGAAGTAGGTGACGACCCGTCCGGTGTCGGCGGAACCGTCGCGCAGGCCGAACGTCTCGCGGATCTCGTCGAACGCCGGCAGCATCAGGTCGATGGCGACCGCGGTGAGGGCCATGATCGCCGAGATCATCGTGAGCAGATGGCGCCTGCTCAACGGGAAGTCGTCGGATGATGCCGAGTCGATCGGCGCGGGTGGGGGCACCGATGCGACGCTAACGGCACGGCCACCGGCATCGCCGAGACGTGACCATCGTCATGCCGCGATCATGACTCGGAAGGAATGTTGCGATTTACCCCGTAGGGTTCTCGGAACGCCCGGCCACGTTGGTCGGACGAAACGAAAGTAGAGCCATGCAAGGCACAGTGAAATTCTTCAACAGCGAGAAGGGCTTCGGCTTCATCTCACGCGAGGGTGGAGACGACGTGTTCGTCCACCACTCCAACATCGCGGGCGAGGGCTACAAGTCCCTCGACGAAGGCCAGAAGGTCGAGTTCGACATCGGCCAGGGCCGCAAGGGCGACGAAGCCCAGAACGTCCGCCCCGTCTGATCACCTGATCTCGTTCGTCCGCCGTCGGCCCTCCGGGTCGGCGGCGTTCGTCGTTTTCGGCAGGGGTGTCAGTGCAGCAGGGCGACCGCGTTGCGGATCGGCAGCGTCCCGGCGACGAGTTCGACCGTGGTGTCGACGCCGTCGGCCACCTCGATGATCTCGGCGAGCACGGCGGCGACATCGGCTCGGGGGATCTCACCCCGCTCGACCTTCGACGCGAGATCGACGGTCTTGTTCGGCGCATCGTCGGTCAGCCGTCCGGGGCGCACGATGACGGCATCGATGTCGGCCGCACGGGCGGCCTCGTCGGCTGCCGCCTTGGCCCGGAGGTAGACGCTGAACGTCTCGTCGCCGTCGGGTGGGTCGTCGGCACCCATCGAGCTGATCATCACGAACCGTCCGGCACCGACCCGGACGGCCGAGTCGACCGCTTTGATCGCGCCGTCACGGTCGAGGGTGAGCTTGCGCTCGGGTCCGCTGTCGGGGCCCGCGCCGGCTGCGAACACGACGAGGTCGCTGTCCCGCAGTGCGTCGTCGACGTCGTCGGGTGTGGCCGCCTCCATGTCGCAGAGCACCGGCTCGGCGCCGAGCGCGCGGATGTCGTCGAACTGCTCGTGCTTGCGGACCAACCCCCGTACGGCGTGGCCGCGGGCCACGAGCAGAGGTGCGAGGAGGCGGGCGATCGAGCCGTGGCCACCGACGATCGAGACGATCATGAGTCGGCCACCATCACGGCCTTGACGTTCACGAACTCCTTGATGCCGAAGCCGCCGTGCTCGCGGCCGTAGCCGGAATCCTTCACGCCACCGAACGGCAGGTTCGGCTGCGCCAGGTGGTACCCGTTGACGTTGACCATCCCGGTGTCGAACTCGTCGATCGCCATCGTGATGGCACGATCGACGTCGGCCGAGATGATGCCGCCACCGAGTCCGTACCGCGAGTCGTTGGCCACGCGCATCGCCTCGTCGTCGTCGGCGACGCGGATCAGCGAGGCGACCGGGCCGAACAGCTCGTCGTCGTACGCCGGCATGCCGGGCGTCACGTCTTCCAGCACGGTCGCCGGATAGAAGAAGCCTGGCCGGTCGGGCATCTCGCCGCCCAGGGTGAGCGTGGCGCCCGCGGCCACGGACTGCTGCACCTGCTCGTGCAGGTCGTCACGTAGGTCCTCGCGTGCCATCGGGCCGAGCCCGGTGCCGTCGGCGTGTGGGTCACCCATCTCGATCGACGCGAGCTGCTCGACGAAGGCGTCGCGGAACTGGTCGTAGACCGCGTCGACGACGATGAATCGTTTGGCGGCGACGCAGGTCTCGCCGTTGTTGTAGATCCGTCCGTTGCTGCAGACCTGGACCGCCAGGTCGATGTCGGCGTCGGCGAGGACGAGGTACGCGTCGTTGCTGCCGAGCTCCATGACGCTCTTCTTGAGGTGCTTGCCGGCCTCGGCCGCCACGATCGTGCCCGCGCTGACACTGCCGGTCAACGTGACCCCGCGCACCTTCGGGTTGCCGATCAGTTCGGTGATCTGATCGTTCGACGCCTTGATGGCGCGGAAGGCGGCCTCGGGTACACCGGCGTCGTGGTACAGCCGTTCGAGGGCGAAGGCCGATCCCCACACGCTGTGGGCGTGCTTGAGCAGCACCGTGTTGCCGGCCGCGAGCTGCGGGATGCTGTAGCGCAGCGCCTGGTAGATCGGGAAGTTGAACGGCTGGATGCCGAGAATCACACCGATCGGCTGGTACGACACGATCGCTCGACCACCGTTCAGTGGTCGATCTTCGTCGGCGAGCTGCTCTTCGCAGTTGTCGGCCGTGAAATCGCAGATCGCAGCGCAGAGCTGCACCTCCTGTTTGGCATGGCTCACGAGCTTGCCCATCTCGTCGCTCATCAGGGTGGCGAGCTCGTCGGTGCGCTCACGCAACAGGTCGCCGACGGCGCGGATGACGTCGGCCCGTTCCTTGATCGGCCGTCGTCGCCACGGGTCGAACGCGGCGTGGGCGTCGTCGACGATCTGTTCGATCTCGGCGTCGGAGTGGTCGTCGTACGTCGTCAGTTCCTCGCCGGTGGCGGGATTGATGGTCGTGGTGCTCACTGGGGGCTCCTCGTTGTGGCGGACTACTCGACCGCGTACCCGAGGGAGCTCACCCTGAAACAGATGCGGGCGTGCCGCCGCGCGTCAGGGTTCGACGACGATCCAGCCGCGGCGTTGGAGCTCGGCGGCGAGCTGTGCATCGGGGATCGACCGGATGGCCTCTTCGGCCGGCGACAGCTGCTCGGGCGCCAGAGGCGCGTCGGCGATCTCGCCGCGGTGCTGCGCCTCCTGCAGCTCGTCGATGAAGCTCTGGGCCTCGTCGACGGTGAACTTGCCCGCGGCTTGGCGCTGCGTGAAGCCCATCGGCCCGCGGGCGTCGCGGAAGTCGCTGTGGCCGGCGGCGTTGAGCAGCTCGAGCAGCTCGTTGACGAGCCGTTGCCCGGCGGCGGGACCTGATGATTGACCGAATGCCATGGTGTCAGTCTCCTCGACTGGTGGGGGTTGGTGGCGGAAGCGCATTCGCGCGAGCGATCGTCGGGTACCGATCCGTGATCGTTCGCGCCATGTGGTGGGGATTCGTCACAGCGCCAGGGGGCCGCCGGCTGAGCGGCGCAACGGCGGCGCCGACCAGGAACGGTCACCCGGGTGGAGGCCCATCGCGGCGTAGGCGTCGAGCAGCCACTCGGCGGGTTCGTCGCCGAGGACGTAGCCGACGAGATCGACGTGTGCCCGACGGAACACCGCGTCGTGACCGTGCGCGAGACCAGCGAGCACGTGCGCGAACTCGTGCACGACGGTGGCCGCCGTCATCTGCGGCGCCGCGAGCCGCACGACCGGCGCAGCGCCGGTGCGCTGACGCGTGGACGACGACCCGGCGTCGGAACGGGCCGGCACGAGCTCGATCTCACCCTGCGGCCACCACGCCGCTGCGACGATCAGCCCGGCGAGCCCGAGCAGCTCCGCGAACGGCGTGACCGTTTCGAACGATGTGCCCTCGAACGCGGCGATCTCGGCCGCGTACACCGCCTCGCGACCGATGTCGGCGCTCACGCCCCCCGCCCGATCGCGCGGAGCCCGCCCATGCGGCGCCGGCCGAGGTCGGCACGGGCCGCGGCCTGGCGGCCGGCCTCCCAGCCGGTGGCGGTGGCCGGCTTCGGACGGCGGGCTGCGCTCACGCGGCCCCACCGTTGCCGGGTGAACTCGTTGACGCGGCGATCGCGGGCCCGCAGTGCCGGCACCAGCGACGAAGCCGGGTGCACGTGACGCTGCGCCTCGATCGCCGACGTGTCGAGCATCTGGCGGATCTGGTTGGCGAAGCCGAACAGGAACGAGCGCCGCCACTGCTGTGTGGCGGCACCGGTGGCACGCCGCTCCCCCGCCATCCGCGACGACGCCTGGGTGTGCAGCGAGTTGTAGAGCAGCTCGGTCGTGTCGAGGTCGCTCCGGAACCCGGCCACGAAGGCGACGGTGCCGCGGTCGCGCACCTCGAACACGACCCGGCACCCGTGTGCCTCGGCGATGACCTGCAGCAGGCCGAGGCGGCCGCGCACGTACGCCCCCCGACCGAGCTCGAACTCGAGCACCGACAGGTCGTCGTCGGCCTCTGCCCGCAACCGCTCGGGGTCGATGCGATGGGCGGCGATCAGCTCGGCGGCCTTGCGCGAGAACGCGTCGGCCTCGTTGGGGTTCGACGACCGCTCGGCCATCGCCAGGAGCTTGCGGACCTTGGCGAGCAGACCGGCGTCGAGCGTCTCGGGAGTCATGCGGCCACATCTTCGCAGAGGGCTGTCACGGAGTTGTGGCCACTCCGGTCCGACCATGGTGTTCGCCGGCCACCCGGCGGACCGCCGGAACCCTCCCCGCCTGTGTGGCCCGGCGATGATCGAGTCCGCGCCGGCGAGCGGGCACCACTAGTTTGCAGGGCCATGGCCGACGACGACCTGATCGCGAGTCTGCTGTCGGCAATCGAGGCGGCGCCCGACGATCTCCCGCTCCGGGCCCATGCGGCCCGCCTGCTCGCCGATGCCGGCCGATTCGACGAAGTGATCGAACATGCGTCGTTCGTGCTCGCGCGGGATCCGCTCCATGAGGGCGCCCGTTCGGCGATGCGCCGCGCCGTCGCCGAGCCCGACGGCCGACGGCCGACCGAGCCGCCGACCGAGCCCGACTTCGATTGGGACGCCGCCGAGAGCGAGGTCGCGGGGATCGTCCAGCCGGCGTTCGTCGACGCCACGACCGACGTGGCCCCGCCCGCGCACGACACGCTCCGGCCAAGGGTCACGCTGGCCGACGTCGGCGGGCTCGACCACGTCAAGGAACGCATCGAGATGTCGTTCCTCGGCCCGATGCGCCAACCCGAGCTGCGACAGCTGTTCGGCAAGCAGCTGCGCGGCGGGCTCCTGCTGTACGGCCCGCCGGGGTGCGGCAAGTCGTTCCTGGCGGAGGCCCTCGCCGGCGAGCTCGACACCGCCTGGATCTCCGTGCAGCTCCACGACGTGCTCGACATGTGGGTCGGTGCCAGCGAACGCAATCTCCACGGGATCTTCGAGTCAGCTCGAGCGGCGGCACCGTGCGTGCTGTTCATCGACGAGCTCGATGCGCTCGGCCAGCGGCGCACGAACCTGCGCCACTCCGGGGTGCGCAACACCGTCAATCAACTCCTGGTCGAACTCGACGGCGCGACCAGCGACAACGACGGGGTGTACGTGATCGGCGCGACGAACCATCCGTGGGACGTCGACTCCGCGCTGCGGCGGCCGGGACGTTTCGGCCAGATGTTGCTCGTTCCACCACCCGATCAGCCGGCTCGGGAGGCGATCCTGCGGACCCACCTGCACGACCGACCGATCGAGAACATCGACGTCGGTCGCGCCGCGCACCGGGCCGCCGAGTTCTCCGGCGCCGATCTCGCGCAGGTGTGCGAGCGAGCAGCCGAGCGGGCCCTGGCCGACTCGGTGCGTTCGGGCGTCGTCAGGATGATCACGATGGCCGACATCGACGCTGCGATCGGCGAGATGCGGCCGTCGACGGGTGCGTGGTTCGAGGTCGCCCGCAACGTCGTCGAGTTCGCGAACGAAGGTGGCGAGTACGACGAGCTCGCCGCCTACATGAAGGGCATGCGGCGGCGATGAATCCCGAGTTCTCCGGGCCGGTGAACGCGGCGCGGGCGATGATCGAGGTCGGCCGCTCGGTCGAAGCGGCAGCGCTCCTGCGCGATGCGATCCGGGACGACCCGCAGGACGCGATCGCGCTCGGACTCCTGGCCGAGGTGATCCGCGAGTCCGACCCGGCGGCGAGCAACGCAGCGGCGCGGTCGGCTCTCGCCGCGGCACCGGAGAGCGCCTGGGTCCACGCAGTGGCTGCGTGGTCGGCGAACGCGGTCGGCGACACCGACGAGGTCGTTCGGCTGTGTCGGGCCGCAATGGAGCTGGATCCATGGTCGGCCTACGCCCACGAGACGGCGGCGCAACTCTTCGCCGGGCAGCGCGAGACCCGTGACGAGGCGCTCGTCGCAGCGACCCGGGCCATCGAGCTGGCTCCGCACGACACCGACACCTGGGTGGCCGCCGGCAACGCGTCGTTCGCTCACGGTCGCGAACGATTCCACGAAGCCCGGCAGTACTACGAGTACGCCCTCCAGCTCGACCCGTCGAACCTCGTCGCGCAGCGCAACCTCGCCGAGGTCCACCGAGCGAGGGGCTCGATGATGCACTCGATGGAGTTGCTGAGCACCCTCGTGGCGCTCGACCCGACCGACCACGATTCGCGCCGCCGGATCGATGAGGTCGCGAAGCGCTTCCTCCAGGAACTCGTGTGGTTCAGCGTGCCGGTGGGCTTCGTGCTCGCACTCGTGATCCAACTCCTGGTCGAGGGCTGGTCGTGATCATCTTCTGGTTGTTCTTCGGTCGTGTGGGCCGGGCGGGGCAGGCGGTCTGGACGATCGTCACCGATCGGCCGACATCCCGTCGGGTGCCGTGGCGATACCTGTTCGGCCGTGCGCTCCGGAGCCCTCGGATCTGGCTCCAGCTGGCCACGATCGTCGCCGTGCTCGTGGTGTACCCGCTGTCGTTCCTGCTCGCTGCCGAGACGAGGGAGCCGATCATCAACGCGTTGATGATCCTGTGGGTCGTCGCCGCGTTCGTTCCCGTGGTGGAAGCAGTGATCTCGCGCCGACGCTCGCCGGCGTGAGATGCAGAGAGCCCCGACCCATGGGCCGGGGCTCTGTTGCAAACTGGAGCGGGTACGGGGAATCGAACCCCGGTCAGCAGGTTGGAAACCTGCGGCTCTACCATTGAGCTACACCCGCATGATGCAGGCGACACGATAGCGGCAGTTGTGCCGCCAGTCCCACGACGTTCGAGGACGACTCCCCCACCGCATTCGACGGTCGCAGCGACGGAGCGCACCCCGGCGGGCCACACGTCCACAGCCTTCCAAGCTGATGATGCGGGTTCGATTCCCGTCGTCCGCTCCACACGAATGACCAGGCAACATGCCTGGTCATTCGCAGTTTTCGGGGTAGATCGACACACCCGTCGACACGTGCCTACACTGGGTCCGTGCCTAGAACGTGCCTAGAAGAGAAACGAACAGGGCGTACCAGATGAGCAAGATGCGTCAGTTCGGCAACGTCCGCAAACTCTCGAGCGGCAAGTACCAAGCGCGGTATTGGAGCCTCGGTCGGCAGATCGCCGCACCGACGACGTTCAAGTCGAAAGCCGACGCCAACGCGTGGCTGTCCGCCGTCGAAACCGATCAGCGGCGCG
>CAXBAZ010000134.1:0-8203 GCA_963973395.1 uncultured Acidimicrobiaceae bacterium | reverse complement strand
CGGCGCCGGCCTCGCGGGCGATGAGCGCGCTGGCCTGGTGAGGCCCGACGACGACCACACACCACTGTGAGACGAGGGGGTGCTGTTCGGGCAGATCGGCGAATCGCACCGACTCGTCGGCACACGGGACGAGTCCGACGGCGATCGCACCCACGAACCCGCACGCGGCCGCCAGATCTCGATAGCGCTGCTCGGTGGCGGGTGTGTAGAACCGACGGTGTTGGAAGGTGCCCAGGAGCACGGTGTCGGGCGACCACATCGCCGATTGTTCGATGTGCCGACTCATCGGCATCAGCAGCGACTTGGTGGTCGTGCGACGCCGCGGACAGTCGGCGACGAGATCCCACGGCGTGGGCTGCAGCGGGCCGAGCCCGGATCGGAGCAGCTCGAGACGGGGACGTCGTTCGCCGGTTCGGAGTTGCAGGCGCGGCGCCAGCTCGGTGAGCGTCGCCGGCCGTCCGAGGAGCCAGCCCTGACCGAGGGATGCGCCCAGGATCGTGGCCCGCTCGAGGTGCTCGTCGGTCTCGATGCCTTCGGCGAGCACGATGGCGCCACGCCGTTCGGCGTCCGCACCGATCGCAGCGGCGAGGGCGGCGATTCGGCGATTCATCGGATCCTGCACCAGCGACATGTCGAGCTTGATCACGTCGGGTTCGACGAACGGCAGGAACGCGAGCGACATCGGATCGACGCCGACATCGTCGATCGCGACCCCGAGACCCATCGCTCGCATCTGGGTCAGCGCCGCGATCAGGCCCGCAGGGTGCGCTCCCAGGTCACGTTCGGTGACCTCGACGACCAGTGACAGCTGGTCGACGGCGGCCCGGAAGAGGTCGAGGTGTTCGTCGGGGCACGGTGTCATCAACGAGCGGGGCTCGGCGTTGAGGAACAGGCGGATCTGACGCGGGAGGCCGGCCTCGAGCGCCGCTTCGGCTGCGGCTGCACGACACGCCCAGTCGAGCTGGCGGGTGACCCCAGCGGCCTCGGCCGCGGCGAAGAGGCGTCCGGGCGATTCGAGGTCGGTGCCCTCGGGGCCCCTGGCCAACGCTTCGACGGCGACGATGTCGCCGGTGTGGAGGTCGACCACGGGCTGGAAGACCGCTCGGATGGCGCGATCGGCGATGATCTCGCGGATCGAGAGGGCGGTCGTGGTGAGGGTCACGCATCTTTGTCGGCACGCGCGTGGGAGAAGTGAACCAGGCTCGCCAGAATCGCCCGTCCGGGTGAACATCGTCACTCCGCCGGCTCAGGGCAGGTGCGTTCATGGGGCACCCCGCCCGCGCCAGGCGGGATCGGCACGGGCGAGGTGCTCCGCACATAGATCGTCCGACGCATCGAGTGCGTTACGTGGTACCGCATGCGACCGATCGAACGGGATGCGCCTCAACGTGTCGATCGCTCCGGTCTCGTGCGTTGTGGCGCCCGCAGGACCCTCGAATCCGGCTACGACGATTCGAAGAGGGTCCAGGTGCCATCGACGCCCGCCAGCTCCGTGGTCGCGACCTCGGCGAAGTCGTAGCCGGCCCCGGCTGAGAGATCACGCACCGTCGCCGTGGTCCTGGTCGTTCCCGACGTGGCCGTCGACTGGACCCGCGCTGCGACATTCACGGCGATGCCGGCGATGTCGTCTCCTCGAGCCTCGATCTCACCCACATGGATCCCGGCGGTGATCTCGATGCCCTGAGGTCGGAGGTCGCGATGCAGCTGCTTGGCACAGCCGAGTGCTTGTGTGGGAAGGTCGAACACCGCGAGCACGCCGTCTCCGGTCGTCTTCACGACTCTGCCGGCGTGGTGCTCGACCGCCGCTCTGGTTCTGCGATCGTGCTCGTCCAACCGCATCCGCCACGCTCCATCTCCCAGATCGGTGGCCATCTTCGTCGACCCCACGATGTCGGTGAACAGGATCGTGGCGAGTCGGCGCGAGACGTATTCGACCGAGGAGTATCCGAGCAGGAACTGCTCGACCTCGCGGACGAGTGCGGTCGAGTCGCCGTCGTTCATGGAATGTCCGGAACCCTCGAGTTCGACGAGTCGGGCTTCAGGGAGCCGCCCGGCGAGCGCCCTGCCACAGCGGGGATGAACGGCGCGGTCGCCTGTGCGGTGGAGGACGAGCACGGGGCACCGCACGAGTGGTGCATCGGCCCTCACATCCATGTCGAACGTCATCCGGAGCAGATCGGCGGCCAGATCCGGCGACGACACGGCTCGTTGATAGCGCGCATAGTCGGCCACGTCCGAGCGGTCGGCCGCCGGCATGAAGATGTCGGCCAGCGTGCGTAACCCGACGGATCCCCATGTCGAGCGGACCAGTGCGACGAGAGCCATTTGGGAGTCCGTGGGTGCGATGTCCTGCCCATCCACGTACGAGGCGAACAACACGAGTCCCGACACCCGATCGGGGTGGCGAGCCGCGAACGAGATCGCGGGTGGTCCGCCGCACGACATGGCGAGCATCGCCACGGGCCCGAGGTCGATCTCGTCGATCAGGGTCGAGAGGTATCGGACCTCGTCCTCCAGCGTGAACGACGTGCGATGGCCGGCACTCTGCCCGACGCCCGGCCGGTCGTAGCGAATCACGGTGTGGTTGGCCCCGAGCTGGTCGAGCAGTTGGCGCCAGCTCGGATCTCGCCAGTCCCGCTCCAGGTCGCTGACCCACCACGCCGGCAGGACGAGGGGTGGACCGTCGCCGGACACCGCGTATGCGATCTCGGCCCCGTCGTCGGCGATGCAGCGCCGGAGATCCTGCATCTTCGCAGTCTCGCACATGACTGCCGGTGGAGATCCGGCTTCGCAGGTGGGAAGAACCACACCGCGCGCTGGCTCGTTTCGCGCCGCCGGTCTCACGACATGTGTCGCACCACGATCGCCGCCGCAGCGGTCCGCGTCTCGGCGCCGAGAGCGACGAAGATCCGCTGAAGATGCTTCTTGACCGTGCCCACCGAGATGTCGAGTGCTTCGGCGATCTGTCGGTTGGTTGCCCCGCTGCTGAGGAGTACGGCAACCTGCCGCTCACGTGGACTGAGTCCGAGCGCGGTGAGACACGAGGTGTCGGACTGTGTGTCGTCGGCCTTCGAGACGGGCCGCACGAACGCCACGTGCGGCGGCACGGCCGCGGGTGCGACCACGACCGCGAAGCGCTCGCCGCGCCATTCGACGTCTTCGGGATCGGTAGGTGCCAACGTGCCGTTGCGACGGTCGCCCACCGTCCGGCGCAGGATTCCGCCGATGATCTCCGCGAGTTCCCCGTCGGTGGCCACGTGCGGATCGATGATCCGTCCGTGGTCGTCCACGAGCATCGAGCGCCAGCCGTGGTGACCGAGCATCGACCGCATGGCGGTCCGCTCGGCGGTCGAGTCGAGGAGTGCCCCGATGTGTCGTCCCATCACGGTCAACACGGCGCGATCGCGACGGTCGAACGGCTGCTGAGTTCGGTTGAGCGCGAGACCGGCGACCGTGCCCGGGGGACTCGGGAGCCGGACGACCAGCTGTTGTGTGATGCCGAGGGGAACGTAGAGCTGCTGATAGAGCGCTCCCTCGCGCCAGGTCGGATCGGTTTCCACGTCCGTCCAGGTGAGCGCCCGCGTGTCGCCGGTGCGCTCGAAGTGGCGGGCCAGCGGGTTCTCGTGCCAGTGCTCGGCCAGGACATCGTTGAGCCGGTCGAAGAGCGACGGATCGATCTGCGGGCGCAGGATCGCCGAGACGGAATTGGTGGTCATCCAGTTGAACGACGCCATGTCGTTCGGGATCAGATCGGTGACGATCCGAAGCGTCTGCTCCATCAATTCGTCGGGATGCGAAGCGGAATCGAGCTCCCGAAGTCGCGCCCGGACGCCGTCACCATCACCATCGCCGTCGGCGATCAGCGACCAATCGTCCACCCGGCGAGCGTAGTCACTACCCCCAATGACCCATTGCGGCGCCGGGTCCTCCAGGTGACCCTGGCGGTATGAGATCGACACAACTGCACGTGACCGCCGCCGTCGGCTCGCTCCTGCTCCTCCTCGTGGGGTGCGGCGGAGATGCCGACGACCCCGATGCGGCGCCCAGCCAGAGCACGGTCGACGTCACCCTCTCCGTCCCGCCCGAAGAGGGTTCCGAGACGTCACCTGCACCGGATGCCGCGGCGACGACGAACCCGCCAGACGCCGAGCCCGCCGGGCAGGCGTGTGCGCTGCTCGACGACGCGTTCCTGAACGCGACGTTCGGCGACCGGGTCGGCACGTTCGGCGAACCGTTCGAGTTCGGCGCAGGTCTGGCCTCACCTGACGGCCTCACGTGCACCTGGAATGATGCCTCGACGGGTTTGTCGTTGCGGATCACGTTGGAGAGCGCCGCGACGGCTCAGACCGACGACCACTCCGGCCGTGCGTACAACATCGATGTCGAGCCGTTGGTCGAACCCCAGGACGGTCCAGGCGACAAGGCAGTGCTCCTCGTCGATCCGGCGTTCGGCGATCTCGGTGGCGACGGATTCCCGTACGGATACTTCTTCGTACGCGACGATCTCAGCGTCTTCGTCGAGACCGTCGGTCTCGACATCGGGGCGGACGGGCTGAGGCTCCTGGCCGACGAAGCCTTCACCCGGCTCGAGGCCGGCTGACGAGTGCGACGCGGCGCCGGCCGCCTCGCTACCGAGCGTGTGGCCGGAGACGGTCTGAGCCCCTCCGGGCGCCCGTGGCGCTGTCGGACGGCGTGGCGGCGCGATCGGTGACGGCCTCGGTCACTCCCGACGGCGTCTGGACACGCCGGACCATTCGGTCTTATTGTCAGACCATGACCTCGATCGAGCCGCAACTCGTCACCTCGTCGGCTGCGTGGCGCGGGGACGAACTGGGTGCCGGCTCCGAGTGGATCTACCGACTCGACACCGACCAAGTCGCCGAACTCGAGCACCTCGGACGGCAGTTCATCACCCACGACCCCGATCTGCGCTACGTGCAAGCAGCCGACTATCCACTCGTCGCCTGCGCCGGGGGCCTGGCCGAATGGGCAGCCGACGTCGACTCCGGGCGTGGCTTCGTGCTCGTACGCGGGCTGCGAACCGAGCTGTACTCCGATGCGCTGTCAGCCGCGATCTACTACATCCTGGGCCTCCATCTCGGCGAGCCGATGCACCAGAACAACCTGGGCGACCTCGTCGACCACGTCTACGCCACGTCCGACAAGACCATGGACGACCCGACCGCGTTGTCGGCCCGTGTTCGTGACGTCCTGCCGTTCCACTCCGACAGCTCGGATCTCGTGGCGCTGATGTGCCTGCGACCGGCCCGTGCCGGCGGTGCGTCGTGCCTGGTGTCGGGCGCCGAGATCTACAACGAGATTCTCCGCCGCCGACCCGACCTGGCGCCGTTGATGTTCGAACCGCTGCACTGGGACTGGTACCGCCAGGACCACAACGCACCCTCAAAGACCTACACGTCTCCGATCGTCAGCATCACCGACGGCGTGTTCAGTATCTATGCCGGTGCGCTCTACGTGAAGACCGCACAGGACTACCCCGAAGTGCCACGCCTGCGGCCCGAACAACTCGAACTCCTCGACCTGTTCGACGAGATCGCGATGGAACCGGGCATGGCCATCGAGATGGACTTCCGGCCGGGCGACATCCAGTGGTTGTCGAACTACGCCGCGCTGCACTCGCGTACGTCGTTCGTCGACTGGCCGGAACCGCAACGCCGACGTCACCTGCTCCGGCTCTGGCTCCGCCGGGAGGGCGGCCGACCCATCGCTCCGGGCTTCGGGAAGAACGCTGTCGTGACCGGTCGGGAACGCACCGACATCCATCCCGAGGACGACCGCAGCGGCGCCAACTTTCGCATCGCCACAGCAGCCGTGCCTCGCCTCGGGTCCTGAACTCGGCTCCCACACGTGTCGCACGACGAAAGGAGCGAGCGAACGGAGCGAATCAGGTCCGCTCCGTTCGGAATCGGTGGACGAGGCCCTGCTCCCAAGCCTGGATTGGGTGACGGATACCCCGAACTCCGACGCCACTGCTGCGATCACGACCGATGGAGTGCCGATGCGACGTCCTCCTGGTCCCGCCGACAAACTGTCCGAGTAGCGCCGCCGGTCGAGCCGATTTCGTCCCGGCGTGGCGCGGCCTCAGTCGTGCCGCACCATTGTTTTCACTTGGGGGCGTCGGCGTAGCGGAGGTAGGGCTTGAACTCCTCGACGTTCTCGAACCGCTCCTTGGCCTCCTCGGTGGAGACGGCCAGCCCGACGATCACCCGATCACCGGGCTGCCAATCGGCCGGGGTGGCGATCGGGTCCTTGTCGGTGGCCTGGAGGGCGTCGATGACCCGGACGATCTCGTTGAAGTTGCGGCCCACCGACTTCGGGTAGGTGAGCGTCAAACGCAGCTTGTCGTCGGGGTCGACGATGAACACCGACCGTACGGTAGAGGTGTCGCCCTCACCGGGGTGGATCATGTCGTAGAGCTCTGCGATGCGATGGTCGGGGTCGGCCACGATCGGGAAGTTCAGTGCGGTGCCGGTGACCTCGCCGATGTCGGGAGCCCACTTGTGGTGGTCTTCGATGGGGTCGATCGACAACGCCATCGCCTTGGTGTTGCGCTTGGTGAACTCGTCCGCAAGGGCGGCGGTGCGGCCGAGTTCGGTGGTGCACACCGGCGTGAAGTCGGCCGGGTGGCTGAAGAACACCGCCCATGAGCCCTTCTTCCAGTCGTGGAACGAGAGCTCTCCGTCGGTGGTCATCGCCGTGAAGTCGGGGGCGGTGTCGCCCAGATGCAGACCCATGATGTGTCCTCTTTCTAGTGCCACCCGGGATGCCCCAGGAGGTGAATCGGTCAACAGCGAGAACGCACTGACATTCTCGAGGACATGCCCTCGAGAGCTGCCGTGCACTCCGGCTGCTGGTCAGTGTCGCGCTTGCGGTCGACCGGCGGCAGAGGCCAACGTCCTTCTGGTCCTGTCGGTGCTCGCCGGCACCCTGAACGACCTAGCTGCGGCACCGAAGCAGGGCAACGAGGGGGTACCTGAGGCCTGGCTCGTCGTCAACCCGATGTCGCGGCAGGTCTCCGCAACCTCCGCATCGGCACACCACTCGACGAGGATGGATCGAGGTCGGCGAGACGCACCCGAGCACCCGCGCAGCGACTCGACTGGAAAGGACCGCGGAGTGTTCAGCACCCGGTCCCCGAACCGACCGACTCCGATCGGTCTCCATCCCGTCGAGATCATCTCCGGTCGACCGCAACGGGTTTTCGTCCGCAATCGTCGGGATGGGGAGATTCGAACTCCCGACCCCCTGCTCCCAAAGCAGGTGCGCTACCAGGCTGCGCCACATCCCGTGAACCGGGCGACAGCGTACCGGGCGTCAGATGCTCCGGTGGAGGGCGACCTCGTGCCGTGCGCCGTCGGCGGTGACGAAGGTGGTCACGAAGTCGGTGGGGGTGACGTCGCACACCAGGTAGCCGTGACGGTCGAGGTCGAGGTGGTCGATGCCGGGGTTCAACCAGCGCAGCCACCGGGCGAGCAGCGCGGTCGGCACCGGCAGCTTCTCCCGAACGGCGCTGGCATACGTGACGCCGCTGATCGACGGCGCGGTGAATTCGTGGGCGAGCGGACCGTCGCCGTCGGACAATGTGCGTGACCAGGATGAATGCAGATCGCCCGACAGCACGACCCGACGGCCGGTCACCCGGCGGAGCACGCCGTACAGACGCTCGCGGTCGGCCTCGAAGCCGTCCCACTGGTCTGGGTTGACCACGCGCCGCCACGGGGGCCACCGCAGCGCAGGGCGTGCGGCCAGCGTCATCGGCCCGACCTGCACCTGGTTCGCCACGACGAACCACGGCACGTCGGAGGTGTCGACCGCGGTGTCCAACATCCCCCACTGGTCCTCGTCGAGCAGCGGGCCCGGCGCACCGTCGTCGTCGCCCGGCCCGTCGACCTCGTTCGGCTGCCGTCCGGCGAGACGGCTGTCGACGAGCACTACGTCGAGCAGACCGTCGATGTGCCAGTGCCGATGCAGGCCCGCGGCCTGGCTCGACCGGCGTGTCGGCATCCACTCCGCCCACGCCTGCTGCCCGGCTCGACGCCGTTCGGCCTCGCCCGGGTCGGGGGCATTGTCGGCCACCTCGTGGTCGTCCCACACGACGTTCATCGGCACCTCGGCGAGCAGCCGTCGCATCGACGGGTTCGAACGGTGCTGGCGGTAGCGGCGCCGGTAGTCGTCGAGTGAT
>CAXBAZ010000133.1:0-8252 GCA_963973395.1 uncultured Acidimicrobiaceae bacterium | reverse complement strand
AGGAGTGGACCGACGGACTCCCGGGCTACAACCGGTTGTTCAACCGCAGCGTCGTGTACAGCATGTTGGAAGACGGTCAGGTCGTTCCCGTCGACAACGAGTTCTCCGACGTGACCGACCTCGCGCTCGGCGTGGCTCAGGACTGATCCGAACACGCCACGAGCCGGCTTCTCCGATCCGCACTGGATCGGTGGAGCCGGCTCGTTCGCTTTTCTGGGGCCTGCGTTCAGCTGCGGTTCAGCTGATGGCGCGGCCGGTGGCGCCCCAGTATCGGGAGCGCACGGCCTTCTTGTCGAGCTTGCCGACTGCGGTGAGCGGCAGCGTGTCGACGTAGTCGATCGACTTCGGCGACTGCTGCGAGCCTTTCGCCTGCTTGACCATGGCCTGCAGTTCCCGGGAGAGATCGTCGGAGGGCGACTCACCGGGTTGGAGCACGACAACGGCCTTGACCGCCTCACCCCACTTCGGATCGGGCACGCCGATGACCATCACCGTGTTGACCGCCGGATGCTGGCTGATCACGTCTTCGACCTCGCGCGGGAACACGTTGAACCCACCGGTGATCACCATGTCCTTCGTGCGATCCACGATGTACAGGTAGCCGTCGTCGTCGAACCGTCCGATGTCACCGGTATGGAGCCAGCCGCCGGAGAGCGCCTCGGCGGTCTCGTCGGGCAAGTCCTTGTAGCCCGTCATCACGAGGGGACCGCGCACGCAGATCTCCCCGGATTCACCCGGACCGACGGGCGCGTCGTCGTCGAGCAGGGTGACGTGCATCCAGGGAACCGGTCGTCCGCACGATGCCAACCGTTCGGGCTCGGCGAGGTCGTGCTCGGCCTTCTTCAGGTGTGTGATCACCATCGGTGCTTCGGTCTGACCGAAGAACTGGAAGAAGATCGGCCCCCAACGCTCGATCGCTGCGGCCAGCTTCGACGGGCTCATCGGTGACGCTCCGTAGAAGATCGTCTCCATCGACGACATGTCGGCAGTCTCGTACCGGGGGTGACCCTGGAGCGCGTAGAGCATCACCGGCACGAGCATGCAGCACGTGATGCGATGCTGCTCCACGAGATCGAAGAACGAGTCGGGACTGAACGACTCCATCACGTAGAACGCCCCGCCCGACAGGAGCACGGGCGCCACGACCGACAGCGCAGCGTGCGACAAGGGGGTCGGCAGTGCCACCCGGATCTCGTCCGGGAACTCCCACTCCGACATCTGGATCCAGGTCATCGATTGCCACACGCGGTGGCTCATCAGGACGCCTTTCGGGCGACCCGTCGTGCCACCCGTGTAGACGACCGTGCACAGATCGTCGAGGTGGACGTCCGGAGCGACGAGTGGTTCCGGTGCGAACTCGTCGGCGAGCTCCAAGAAATCGTGGCCCACATCGTTGGGTCCGAACCCGAGCAGGATCAAACCAGGGAACCGGCCCCTCAGCTCGCCGGCGCGTTCGGCGAAGATCTCGCTGTCGAACACCAGACAGTCGATCTCAGCGTCCTCCACGGCAAAGGCATGATCGCCGAGGGACCCCATCGGGTGCATCGGTGTCAAGATGCAGCCGTTCACCAGCGTCGCGAACGCATTTAGCAGCACCTCGGGCCGGTTCTTGGACAAGATCGCCACGCGACTGGCCCGACCGACACCGACCGAACGCATAGCCTGCACCAACTGGCTCGTGCGGTCGCTCGCCTCGGCGTAGGAGAGGACGCGGTCACCCGTGAAGATGCACGGGGCGTCTCGGCGTCCGGTGAGTGCACGGACGACGAGGTGGGGCAGCAGCGGTTGCTCGTGGAGCACCGTGGTCATCGTGGTGTGGTCATCGTGGCCTGGTCATCGTGGAGTTTCGCGGCTCAGTCGACGACTTGGCTGACGAGCAGCGCGATGAGACCGAGCGTCATCAGCACCATCACGATCGCGGCAACACCGTCACGGGCCGCCGAGTGCTGCTCGACCTGGTCGGGCGGGGGTGGGGTGATGCTTTCGTGCTTCAGTTGATACGCCATCTTCGAATCCCCCGATCAATCCTGGTGTGACCTGAGTATAGGTTAACCTACCCGTTCGATGGGGACGAACGAGACCGACCGAGTTGGTAAGTTGCTTCGTTTGCTCGAGGTGTTCATGGACGAGCACATCTATCCGAACGAAGAGCGCTTCTATCGCGAATCGACCGAGCTCGGGCCGTGGGCGGTCTGGCCGATCGTCGAAGAGCTGAAGCCGATCGCCCGGCAGGCAGGTCTCTGGAACCTCTTCCTTCCCGACAGCGAGTTCGGAGCCGGGCTGACCAACCGTCAGTACGCCCCGTTGTGCGAGGTGATGGGTCGTTCGCACCTTGCACCCGAGGTGTTCAACTGCGCCGCGCCCGACACCGGCAACATGGAGACCCTCGTGCGATACGGCACGGAGGAACAGAAGGAGCGGTGGCTGACCCCGTTGCTCGACGGCGAGATCCGTTCGGCGTTCGCGATGACCGAACCCGACGTCGCCTCGAGTGATGCGACGAACATCGAGTGCTCGATCGTACGCACCTCCGGCCCTGACGGTGGCGGCGACGAGTACGTCGTCAACGGGCGCAAGTGGTACACGACCAACGCGACGCACCCCAACTGCGAGATCTTCATCCTGATGGGCAAGTCCGATCCCGACAATCCTGACCGACATCGCCAGCAGTCGATGATCCTCATCCCGCGCGACACCCCCGGCGTCGAAGTGTTGCGACCGCTGCCGGTCTACAACTTCTACGGTATGCCCGACCGAGCCTCGGAGGTGCAGTTCACCGATGTTCGCGTGCCGGCCGCCAACATGCTGCTCGGTGAGGGCCGAGGTTTCGAGATCGCCCAGGGCCGGCTCGGTCCCGGCCGGATCCACCATTGCATGCGCCTGGTCGGTTTGGCCGAACGAGCCCTGGAGATGATGTGCCGACGTACCCAGAGCCGGGTCGCCTTCGGCCGTCCGATCGCCGAGCACGGCGTCACCCTCGAGCGGATCGCCGAAGCACGCATCGCCATCGAACAGACCCGCCTGCTCACGCTGAGGACGGCGGAGCTGATGGACACGGTCGGCAACAAGGAGGCCCGACGCGAGATCGCAATGATCAAGATCGCCGCTCCGGCGATGGCGTGCAAAGTCGTCGACTGGGCGATCCAGGCGTTCGGCGGGGCAGGGACGAACAACGACTTCGGTCTCGCTGCCATGTACGCCACGGCGCGTCTGCTCCGACTGGCCGATGGTCCCGACGAAGTGCATCGAGCCCAGCTCGGGCGCCTCGAACTGAAGCGGCATGCCCATCTCGGCCCGATCGAACCGCGAGCGGCATGCGTCCCGAGTTGGTAGACCCAGGGATGTGGCCGTGAACGCCCGGAGCGGTGAGGTGTTGTGGACGCCGCCCCTCGACGGCACGTCTGCGCTGGAACAATTCGCTGCGGCGCACGGACACCACGACTACGAGTCGCTCTGGAAGTGGTCGGTCACCGACCTGGAGGAGTTCTGGGCGGCCGTCTGGAAGTCGTGCGACGTGCTCGGCGGTTACGATCGCGTCCTCTCGTCCCGCGAGATGCCGGGCGCCCGCTGGTTCGAAGGTGCCGAACTGAACTACGCCGAGCACGCCCTGCGCGGCGTCGGCGGCATCATCGCCCGTTCGCAGACGCGGGGCCGGATCGAGCTCTCGGCCGACGAGCTGCGCGACCAGGTCGCGGCATGCCGGACGGGCCTGCAGCGACTCGGTATCGACGTCGGCGACCGAGTCGTCGCATATCTACCGAACATTCCCGAGACGATCGTCGCGTTCCTCGCGACGGTCAGTCTCGGTGCGATCTGGTCGTCAGCGGGACCCGAACTGGGCCCGCAGGCGGTGATCGACCGGTTCGGTCAGGTCGAGCCGAAGGTCTTGTTCGCCGTCGACGGCTACGTGTACGGCGATCGGTCCATCGACCGGTCGGCCGAGATCGCTGCGATCACGGCCGGTCTACCCACGGTCGAACACGTCGTCTCCGTCCCCTACCTCGGCTCGCACGGCAACTGGGGCGACCTGCTCTCCGAACCAGGAGCACTCGAGTTCGTCCGAGTCCCATTCGACCACCCACTCCACGTCCTCTTCAGTTCGGGTGCCACCGGCCTTCCGAAAGCCATCGTGCACAGCCACACCGGCATCGTCGTCGAGCCCCTCAAGTTGCTGAAGCTTCATTTCGACCTCGGTCCGGCGGACCGACTGCTGTGGTACACGACGACCGGCTGGATGATGTGGAACGTCCTGGTGTCCGGACTGCTCACCGGCGCAACGATCATCACGTTCGACGGTGATCCCGTCAGTGAGCAGACGCGTTCGATCTGGCGAGTCGCTGCGGAGGAGTCGGTCTCGTACTTCGGAACGTCCGCGCCCTTCATCATGAACTGCCGGCGCGCGCACGTCGAGCCAGGTGCCGAGTTCGACCTCTCGGACCTGCGCGCCGTGGGCTCGACGGGCGCCCCGCTGCCGGTTGACGGGTTCCGCTGGGTGTACGAGCACGTGAAGCGCGACGTTCTCCTCTCCTCGTCGAGTGGTGGCACCGAGATCTGCTCCGGATTCGTCGGCGGCAACCCGACGTCCACGGTACGTGCGGGCGAGATCAGCGACCGCTATCTCGGTGCGGCGGTCCAAGCGGTCGACGGCGAGCTCATCGTCACCGAGCCCATGCCGTCGATGCCGGTCCGCTTCTGGGGTGACGACGACGGCTCGCGCTATCGCGAGTACTTCAGCGAGCGACCCGGACACTGGACACACGGCGATCTGCTCGAGTTCACGCCGTCGGGCGGACTCATCATCAGCGGACGGTCGGACGCCACCCTCAACCGGGGTGGCGTGCGAATCGGGACGTCCGAGGTCTATCGAGTCGTCGAGAGCCTGCAGTGGGTCATCAACTCGCTGATCGTGCACCACGAGGACGGAGATCGGCTGGTCCTGTTCGTCGCGACCGACGGAACGGTCCCCGAGCGTGATGTCGCGGGCGAACTGAAGCAGGTGCTCAAGACGCAACTCTCGCCGCGCCACGTCCCCAACGAGGTGTACGTCGTCGGGTCGATTCCAGTCACGCTGTCGGGCAAGAAGCTCGAGATCCCGGTGAAGAAGATTCTCGCCGGCGCAGAACCGAGCTCGGTCGCGAGTCGATCCGAACTCATCGACCCTGCGTCCCTCGACGCGATCGTCGAGGTCGCAGCGGCACGTAACCGGCGGCTGCGGTGGGACGAAGCGTCCCGGGCGTTCTCCGGCAATGATGCGCCGAGGCCCGTCTCGCAGCGGCGCGAGGAACTGCTCGAGATCGCCGCCGAGATGTTCGCCCAGCAGGGGTTCGCGGCCGCCACCGTCGACGGTCTCGGCGCAGCCGCGGGCGTGTCCGGTCCGGCGCTGTACCACCACTTCGAGAACAAGGAGGCGATGCTCGGCGAGATGCTCGTCGGCACGAGCCACCACCTACTCGCCAGCGCACGCGCGCTGCGTGACTCGGTTGCATCCGACCGACTGCTCGAGGAGTTGATCGCGGCGCGTGTCGACTTCGCCGTCGACCATCGTGCGCTGATCTCGGTCGAGTATCGCGATCTGAACAACGCCACGCAGGAAGATCAGGGGCACGTCCGAGTGCTGCAAGAGCACTACGTCGAGATCTGGGTCGACGCCGTCATCGCCCGCCGACCCGAACTCACACCGGCGATCGCCCTTCCCGCCGTGAACGCCGTGTTGGGCCTGATCAACTCCACTCCCCTCAGCCCGGACACGCCGCTCACCACCATGGTGTCGCTCCTGCGACCGATGGCGATCGCTGCCTTCGACGCAGTCGACGCCGGCGACTCGAAGCCCTGACGTTTCGTCAGTACGCATCGTGCCGCCGACACGGTGCTCGTCGTCGGCGTACCCGATGAGAAGTGGGGCGAGGCGGAGCCCGACAAGAAGGCCGTCCGAGCCCGGTACTGGTCCGGCACCGACCGCTCCGTCGGCTGACGAGCCTAACGTCCGGTGTCCGACACCGAACGTTACGCGTGGGTGGCGAGCTGTCGTTCGAGGCGGTCGAGGACCTCGTAGCACGGGAGCACCTGGGCAACGCTGCTGTTCGGCTCACGTCCCTCGCGGATGGCGGCGAAGAACTCGCGGTCCTGGAGCTCGATCCCGTTCGTCGACACGTCGACGTCGGACACGTCGATGGGTTCCTCACGGCCGTCGACGAGGTCGTCGTACCGGGCGATGTAGGTGCCGCTGTCGCCGATGTACCGGAAGAACGTACCGAACGGTCCGTCGTTGTTGAACGACAGCGACAACGTGCAGATCGCGCCCGACTCGGTGCGCAGCTGGATCGACATGTCCATCGCGATGCCGAGCTCGGGGTGGATCGGCCCCTGCATCGCGTGGGCGTCGACGATCGGGCTGCCGCACTGGTATGCGAACAGGTCGACGGTGTGGGCGGCATGGTGCCAGAGCAGATGGTCGGTCCAGCTGCGCGGCTGGCCGAGCGCGTTCGTGTTGGTACGCCGGAAGAAATACGTCTGGACGTCCATCTGCTGGATCGAGAAGTCACCTGAGCCAACGCGCCGGTGGACCCACTGGTGGCTCGGGTTGAACCGCCGTGTGTGGCCGCACATCGCGACGAGGCCTGTGCGCTGCTGGGCGTCGACGACACGGCGGCCGTCGGCCAGGTCGTCGCACAGCGGGATCTCGACCTCGACGTGTTTGCCCGCTTCGAGACAGGCGATCGACTGCTCGGCGTGCATCTGGGTCGGGGTGGCGAGCACGACGGCGTCGACCTCGTCGAGCGCCAGCGTCTCGGCCAGGTCGGTCGTCACGTGTTCGATGCCGTACGTCTCGGCGACCTCCCGGGTCGGTTCGAGCGTCCGGCCGACCACCGAGACGACGCGCACGTCGTCGATCCGGGCCATCGCGTCGAGGTGCTTGATGCCGAATGCTCCGGCGCCGGCAAGGGCGACGTTGATCGTCATGGCGTCTCCTGGTCCTGCAGGATCAGATGGCCGACGGCGGTGTTGCTCGCCGGCACGTGGTAGAAGCGGTGCCGCACCGCAGGCGGTGGGCCGCCGGCGAGGTCGCCCATCGCGCCCCGCGCGACGAGCCACATCACCAACTCGACACCTTCGGATCCTGCTTCACGGAGGTAGTCGACGTGTGGTTTGCGGGCGAGTTCGGCCGGATCGTCGATCAGTTGGTCGAGGAACGCAGCGTCGAAGTCGGCGTTGATCAATCCGGCTCGCGGACCCTGGAGTTGATGGCTCATGCCACCCGTACCCCAGATCTGCACGTTCAACGGTTCGTCGTACGAGTCGACCGCCCGGCGAATCGCACGGCCGAGGTCCAGGCAGCGTTGACCCGACGGTGGCGGGAACTGCACGACGTTGACGGCGACTGGGATCACCGGGCACGGCCACGCGTCGGGCCGACCGAACATCAGCGACAGGGGAACGGTGAGGCCGTGGTCGACGTCCATCCGGTTGACGATCGTGAGATCGAAGTCCTGCTGGATGACCGAGTGGGCGATGTGCGCAGCGAGGTCGGGGTGGCCGATCACCTCGGGTACCGGGCGTGGCCCCCACCCCTCGTCGGCGACGGCGTACGAGGCGCCGGTGCCGATCGCGAACGTCGGGATGATGTCGAGGCTGAACGAAGTCGCATGATCGTTGAAGACGAGCACGACGACGTCGGGCGGATGCTCTCGGATCCATGCCTTCGACGGTTCGTACCCGGCGAACAGCGGCTGCCAATACGGCTCGTCGGTGATGCCCGTGTCGAGCGCGACACCGATCGCCGGCACGTGCGAGGTGTACACCGACGCAGTGATCCGGGCCATCAGGAGCCGACCCCCGGTTCGTCGACGTACCGGTTGCCCTCGATCGAACGGCCACCGGCCAGCATCATCGCCCGGTATTCGCCCTCGCTCATGCCGGTCATCGATCCGGCCATCTGCTGGAAGCTCTTGCCGTCGGTCGCACCGATCTTCGCGAGGAAGTAGATGTTGCCGCCGAGCGCGATCATCCGGTTCATGTCGCGGTCGAGCACCGCCTGCTTCTGCTCGTCGGTCATGTCCCACTCGTCGAGGTACGCCCGTTCGTCGGCGAGGAACCGTTCGCGGTGATCGGGGCGCATCAGCGACATGCAGAACTGGTTGAGCCAGTACCCCTTGCGCGCCTGGGCGGCGTCGAACACCGTCGTGCCGGGGATGTCGAGGTACGGCTTGTCGAGACCCACGCCTTACATGTTCCCGCGATCGGCGACGTCGAAC
>CAXBAZ010000132.1:0-8267 GCA_963973395.1 uncultured Acidimicrobiaceae bacterium | reverse complement strand
GCGGTGGTCGCCACGCTGCACGACGTCGTCGACCAGGTGGGCCACGAGCACGTCGCCGCGATCGGCATCACCAACCAGCGTGAGACCGTGGTGGCGTGGGATCGCTCCACCGGCGACCCGTACGGTACGGCGATCGTCTGGCAGGACCGCCGGACCGCCGCCCGATGCGACGAGCTCGAAGCCGCCGGGCACCTCGACCTCGTGCGCCGCACCACCGGGCTCGTGCTCGACCCGTACTTCAGCGGCACGAAGTTCGAATGGCTGCTGCGTGAGCGGGACATTCCGATCGGGCCCGATCTGGCGCTCGGCACGATCGACACCTGGCTGATCTGGAATCTGACCGGGGGTGAGGCGTTCGTCACCGACGTCACGAACGCCAGCCGAACGATGCTGTTCGACATCGGCCGCCGGGCATGGAGTCCGGAGATGTGTGAGCTGCTCGGCGTCCCGCTGGAGGCACTTCCCGATGTCCGACCCTCGAGCGGACGATTCGGCGTCACCTCCGAACGGTGCGGTGCCCCGAGTGGCATCCCGGTCAGCGGGGTCGCCGGCGACCAGCAGGCCGCCCTGTTCGGGCAGGCGTGCTTCGAGCCCGGCATGGCGAAGAACACGTACGGCACCGGCAGCTTCGTGCTGCTCAACGTGGGCGACTCGTGCCCACCACCGACCGAGGGCATGTTGACCACGGTCGCCTGGGAGCTCGCCGACGGCACCGTCGCCTACGCCCTGGAGGGGGCGATCTTCGTGACCGGCGCCGCGATCCAGTGGCTGCGCGACGGCATCGACGTGATCGACGACGCCGCCGAGACCGGCCCGCTCGCCGAGAGCGTGCCCGACTCGGGAGGTGTCGTGATCGTGCCCGCGTTCACCGGGCTCGGGTCACCGTGGTGGGATCCGTACGCCCGCGGCACGATCGTCGGCATCACCCGCGGTACCACTCGTGCCCACCTCGTGCGAGCTGTCGTCGAGTCGATGACGTACCAGACCCGCGACGTCGTCGACGCGATGACGGCAGCCAGCGGTACCCCACTCGCGGAGCTTCGGGTCGACGGCGGGGCGTCGGTCATGGATTTCATGCTGCAGATGCAGGCCGATCAGCTCGGCGTGACCGTCCGCCGACCGGCCGACCAGGAGACCACGGCCCTGGGCGCGGCGTACCTCGCCGGGCTGGCCGAGGGCGTCTGGCCCGACCTCGATGCGATCCAGGCCACCTGGCAACTCGACGCCACGTTCGAACCCGAGCCCGACCGCACGTTCACCGACCTGGCGCACGACCAGTGGCTCCGCGCCGTCGAACGCAGCCGCGCCTGGGCGCCGCACTGACCGCCTGACCGTGCACTGACTTCGGGGCGGCGTCAGTGCACGGTGACGTCGACGAGGAGTGCGTCGGCGATCCTCGCGAACAGGTCGAGGCGCACGCGCTCACGATCGTGCACCGTGCGACCCTCGCGGCCGGCCGCCACCCACATGCCCGACCGTGGGAGGTCGCTCCAGAACATGTCGCTCGACGTGGCGTGCGGGTCGCCGAGATGGCTGCTCCCGGCGAGCAGCGACGTGACCCATTCGGGAGTGGGCGCATCGCCGCGCGCGGCGATCACCTCCCCGTCGTGCGCGACCATCACCCAGGACGCCTCGGTCAGCCGCTCGACCCCTTCGAGGAAACACGCCACCCGTTCGTCGGGCGGGCGCTCGGCCAGTTCGGCCGTCGCCGACAGCGAGAGCAGGCTGGCATCGACGTGGCCGTCGGAGCTCTCGCGGACGTGTTCGACGGAGACGCCGTCGATCGCGTGGACCTCGTTCACCATCAGGTCGACGAGGGTCGGGTCGGGCAGCGCAACGACGAGTTCGTCGATCACCCGCCCGCCGCCGACCTCGAGGATCTCGATCGCGAGCACGTCGCCCCGGACCGAACCGATGCGGCTCGCGACCTGTCCCAGCGCACCGGGCCGGTCGGGCAGCCAGACGCGAACGACGACGGTGTGCACGGGGTCGAGCGTAGACATGGAGTGTGACGGGAGCATGACGGGCGGGTGACGGCCCGGAGGAGCCGGGCGGCGACCGGGCTCGATCAGCCCAGCTTCGTCAACCCCCTGCGGAGGTTGCGGACGGCCTGCTGGATGCGCTGCTCGTTCTCGATCAGCGCGAAGCGTGCGTATCCCTCGCCACCGGGACCGAACCCGACACCCGGCGACAGTGCGACGTCGCACTCGTTCACCACCATCGAGCAGAACTCGACCGAATCCATCTCGGCGTAGGCCTCGGGGATGGGCGCCCAGACGAACATGGTGCCGCCCGGCTTCGGGACGTCCCAGCCGATCCGGCCGAGGCCGTCGATCAGTGCATCACAGCGGCGCTCGTAGGTGGCACAGACCTCCTTGGGGAAGTCGGCAGCCTCGTTGAGCGTCACCGTGGAGGCGATCTGCACGGGTTGGAACATGCCGTAGTCGAGGTAGCTCTTGAGTTTCACGAGCGCTTGCACGACCTCGGCGTTGCCCAGCAGGAACGCACTGCGCCACCCCGCCATCGAGAAGCTCTTCGTCATCGAGTACTGCTCGACAGCGACGTCCTTGGCACCTTCGGCCTGGAGGATGCTCGGCGGCTGCACGCCGTCGAACCCGATGTCGGCGTAGGCGAAGTCGTGCACCACGATCATCTCGCGCTCGCGGCAGAAATCGACGACACGCTGCATGAACGGCAGGTCGACGCAGGCCCCCGTCGGGTTGTGCGGGAACGAGATCACGAGCACCCGCGGCTTCGGCCAGCCCACGTCGTACGCGGTGTGCAGGCTGTGGAAGAAGTTCCCGGTGAAGTCGTCGCGCTCGTCGGGGTGGGTCAGACCGCGGATCGGGACCTGCCGGAGATCGGCGCCGGCGAACAGCGGACCGTACATGTGGATCGGATAGCTCGGTGTCGGCACGATCGCCGCGTCGCCACGATCGAGCAGCACCCACATCAGGTGGCTGAAGCCCTCTTTCGAGCCGATCGTGTTGGTGATCTCGAGCTCGGGGTCGATGTCGACGTCCCACGTGTTCTTGTAGTAGGTCGCCATCGCCTCGCGCAGCTTCGGGAGCCCACGGCTCAGCGAGTAACGGTGGTTGCGAGGGTTCTTGGCCGCCTCGGCCAGCTTCTCCACCGCGATGTCGGGTGACGGGATGTCTGGGTTGCCGAACCCGAGGTCGATCACATCGTTGCCGGCCCGGCGGGCCTCGATCTTCAGGTTGTTGATGATCGTGAAGACGTACGGGGGCAGGTTCTCGATGCGACGGAACTCCATACTGCGCACGCTACCCCGGGGTGTGGAATGATGCCGCGATGAGTAAGGAGCCGTCGGAAGGCTGCGTCTACGTGGTGATCGAGATCCCGCGCGGGAGCCGCAACAAGTACGAGATCGACCACCACGACGGGCGGGTCTATCTCGACCGCCGGCTGTTCACCGCCACGACGTATCCGGCCGACTACGGGTTCCTGCCCGACACCCTCGCGGGCGACGGCGATCCGCTCGACGCGCTGGTGCTGCTCGAGGACCCGGTCTACCCCGGGGTGTGGGTCGAGGCCCGCCCGGTCGGCGTGCTGTACATGACCGACGAGGCGGGTGAGGACGCCAAGTTGATCTGCGTCCCGCCGAAGGAACCGCGATGGGCGAACGTCCAGGACATCGACGACCTGACACCGCAGCTGCGCGCCGAGATCCGCCACTTCTTCGAGGTCTACAAGGCGCTCGAGCCCAACAAGTACGCCTCGGCGGAGGGTATGGCAGGCCGTGCCGCGGCGTGGACCGAGATCGAGCAGGCGCGGGCGAACTACGTCGCCGACTCGTGAACCGAGTACAGCAGGGCTGCACCCACGGCGCCCGCACGTTCGTTCCACCGGGCGAAGGCCACGTCGGGCATCGGACGTAGCTCGGGCTGGTAGATCAGCTCACGGAACCACTTCCTGATCGGGTCGAGGTAGAGGTCGGCGCCCGCGGCGAGGCCGCCGCCGAGCACGAACCGTTCGGGGTCGAGCACGTTGGTGAGGTTGACGAGGCCGAGCGCCACCCAGCGACCGAAGGCGTCGATCACGGCCTGCGCATCGGGGTCGCCCTCGCGGGCGGCCTGCTGCACCATCTCGCCGCGCACGGATTCGGGGTCGCCGCCGGCGATCTCCAGCACGCGGCTGACCCGCCGACCGCACGGGCACGGGGGACCGTCGGGGTCGACCACCATGTGGCCGTACTCACCGGCGAAACCGTGGTTGCCACGTTGGAGCTTGCCGCCCGCGACGAGACCGCCGCCGATGCCGGTCCCCAACGTGACGAGCACCATGTCGGTCGAGCCGCGACCGGCCCCGTACATCCACTCGGACACGGCCGCGCAGGTGGCGTCGTTGTCGACGAACACGTGGTGTCCGACCCGCTCACCGAGCAGGCCGGCGACGTCGAAGTCGGCGACACCGTCGAGGTTCGGCGCGGCGCGCAACACGCCCTCGTGGGTGACGAGACCCGGCACGCCGACGCCGAGGTGGTCGTACGGACCGAGGGCGCCCGCCAGCTCGGCCAGGGTGTCGATCAGCTTGGGCAGGCTGCCGTCGCCGCGGGGCGTCGGCCGACGATCTTCGGCGATGATCTCGCCGTTGCCGTCCAGCGCGACACCGAGGCACTTGGTGCCGCCGACATCGATGCCGACGGTTCGCCCGCTCACGCCTCCGCGAACGCCTTGAGCTCTTTGATGGCGTTGAGGATCCGGCGTTCGGCCCGACGCTTGACGAAGCCGGGGAGCGGCACGACGAGCTCGATCGCGAGGTCGTACTGCACCTTCGTGCCCCCGTCGTCGAGCGGCGTGAAGTGGTACGCACCCTCGATCGACCGCTGGATGTCGCCCTTCACCATCGTCCACGCCAGCGCCTCGGGGGCATCGGAGTAGTCGTACTCGAGGGTGTAGTGGGTACTCCGACCCAGCGCCGACGTGCGGAACTCGACCTGACGGGGCCGGCCGTCGTCGTCGCGGCTCGTGATCACGACGTCTTTGACGTCGTGCGCCCACTCGGGATATCGCTCGAGATCGGTGGCAATCGCCCACACCTGGTCGTGCGGCGCCGCAATGGTGATCGTCTCGGTCGCGGTCTCAGCCATGGTCTGCATTCTGCCTGATTTCCTTCCTCGAAGGTGGGAGGTTGGCGCGGGTGGCGAAGTTGCCGTGGGATGCAGCCCAGAGGCCGTTGAGCCCGAAGCCGAGCATCGGGACCAGGAAGCCGACCGCGAGCGACGAACCGGGGTTGCCCTCGGGGCCGTTCGGGCGGGCGAGCGTGGTGGAGACGGCCACCGCGACCTGCACCAGCAGGGTGAGGTTCATCGTGCGGCGTACCGGAGCCGGGATCGCATCGCCCATCAGCAGGTACAGCTGGGTGACCGAGATCTCGTCGGTTCGGCTGCGCTGCACGGCGTTCCAGTACGACCAGATGAAGGCGAACACGCCGATCGCGAACAGCACCATCGCCGTGACGGCCCCGACCCATTGGGCCGGCGTCGAGAACACGGCCGCGGCGTAGGCCGCCGTGGCGGTGAAGATCGCGGTGAGCACCAGGTTCGCCCGGACGATCGTGTCGTTGATCTCCACGTCGATCAGGTTACGGGCTCACGCCGAGAGCTGCGCCCAGGCGGGCCGACAACACGTCGTAGGAGAACTGTTCGACAGCACGGTCGCGAGCGGCGACGCCCATCCGGCGCCGGAGCCCGTCGTCGGCCAGCAATCGGGTGAACGCCTCGACGGTCGCTTCGACGGCGCCGTCACCGCCCGGATCGTCGACGACGACGCCGGTCACCTCGTGGTCGACGGCCTCCGCCGCTCCCCCGCTGTTGCCGGCCACCTGCGGCACGCCGCACGCCGCCGCCTCGACGAACACGATGCCGAAACCCTCCTGCTCGAGACCGGCCCACCGGTTGCGGCACAACATCGTGAAGACGTCGGCACAGCCGAACACGAGCGGTAGGTCGTCGTGATCGACCCGCCCGAGGAACGTGACCGGCGAGTCCAGTTCGTCGGCCAGCCGGCGGAGACGGTTCGAGTCACGCCCGGTGCCAGCGATCGCCAACACCAGGTCGGGGTGGGTGCGGCGCATCCGGGCGGCGGCGCGGATCGCGGTGTCGAACCCCTTGCGCGGCACCAGCCGTGAGACGCCCGCGATCACCTGGGCGTCGGCGGGGAGGCCGAGGTGGCGACGGGCATCGGAGCGCTCCCGGTCGCTCAGCGGCCGGAACCGTTCGACGTCGACGCCGGGCGGCACCACGGTAGCCGGGAGTTCGCGGCCGGCGGCCAGGTTGGCCTCGTCGAGTGAGTATCGACCGGCCGCGATGACGTGGCGGGCGTTGCGCAGTACGTGTGCGAGGGCCTGTTTGGCCCCGGGCAGCCGGCCCGGCACCGTGACCTCCGCGCCGTGGATCACCACGTCGTACGGCAGGTCGAGCGACGGGCCGATCAGACCGAGCGGGACGGCGGGGTCGAGCACGACCAGCTCGGCACCGAACTCGGCCGCGAGTTCGTTCACCCGCTTCGCCATCACCGGGTGCGGGAGCAGCACCGGCTCGGGCACCCGCTCGATCCGGTACGCCTGCTCGGCATCGAACTCGGCGGCGCCCGAGTACGGGCTCGTCAGCACGGCGAATCGATCGGGCGGGAGGCGCCGCCACCACTCCCACAGCAGGTTCTGGATGCCGCCGATCTTGGGTGGGTAGTCGTTCGTGACGAGCAGGTGCTTCACGCGGCCGCCCGGCCGGCGAGTCGATCGGTCGCCCATTCGGCGTGTTTGCGCAGCATCTCGTCGTGGTCGGCGCGGTACCGGGCCAGCGTGCGCAGCGTTCGTGCGTCGTCCGGGTCGCCGACGTTGCCGAGCACGACCAACGCGTTGCGACGCCACCAGACCGGGTTGCGGTCGGCGACGTACCAGCGGCCGTGACGTTCGATCAGCTCCTCGTCGGTGGCGTCGAGCAGGTCGAGCACGTCGACCCACGCCTGCACCGGCGCGTCGGACGACGCCGACAGTTCGACGCGGTGCTGCTCGCCGAGACGCACCGTCGGCGGGCAGACCTCCTGGCAGTCGTCACAGCCGTACAGCCGGTCACCGAGCGCCTCGCGGTACTCGACCGGGAAGGTGCCGGCGCGCTGGAGGAGCCAGGCGAGGCACTTGTTCGCGTCGACGACGCCCGGGGCGACGATCGCGCCGGTCGGGCAGCCGTCGAGGCATCGGCGGCACGATCCGCACCCGTCGGCAACCGGCTCGCTGGCCGGGTAGTCGGCGGTGGTGATCACCGAGCCGAGTACGAAGAAGCTGCCAGCGCCGGGGATCAGGATGTTCGCGTTCTTGCCGAACCAGCCGAGCCCACCGAGGTAGGCGACCTCGCGGTCGACGATCGAGTTGTCGTCGGCGAACGCGACGGCGCGATGGTCGGCGCGGCGGATGCGGGACACGATCGCCTGGAGACCGGTACGCAGCGGGGCGTAGTGGTCGACCCATGCGTACCGACCGACGCGGGCATGGGCGCCCGGTGGTCGTTCGGGCTCGTCGACGGCACGGTACGGACGGGCGGCGACGATGATGCTGCGGGCGTGTTCGACCGCTCGACGCGGGTCGGTCGAACGCTCGGGATTGCGGTACGTGAAGTTCATGTCGGCGTGGAGGCCGGCATCCTTGCGCGTCAGCAGTGCCGTTCTGGCTCGCTCGAGCACATCGGCAGGGGCGACCCCGAGATGTGCGATGCCGTGCTCTGCCGCGATGTCGGTGAGCTCCTCCCACGTCGGGAGCGGTTGAGTCCGGCGCACGCACCCCAGGCTACGAGCCGATCAGCCGGCGTCCTGGAACTTGAGGTCGGGGATCAGTCCGGCTCGACTGAACATCCGCACGACGCGGGCCTGCTCGAGGTCGAGGATCAAGGGCTCGTGCTCGGCCGGGGCGGTGTCTCCCATGACGAAGGTGACGACGCAGTCGTCACATGCCGACGTGCACTGCATCGAGCAGTCGTCGCAGGAGATCGTGAAGCGCTGCTCGTTCATCTCGTTCATGTCCGTCATCCTGCACGAGGGGTGCAACACAGTTGTCCGGCTCGGATCGAGTGCCCGCGCCGTCCGGCCCGTGGCCGTCCGTGGCCGCGCGGCGGTGCGAGGGACAGGCCGGTTCTTCGGTTGTCAAGGTGCGGTGTCGGAGGGTGGGCCGGGTCCGCCTGGTCAGGCGGCGGTGCGTGTGGGTGGGCTGGTGTTGTGGATGGTGCCGTCGGGGAATCGGATGGTGAGTTCACG
>CAXBAZ010000131.1:0-8278 GCA_963973395.1 uncultured Acidimicrobiaceae bacterium | reverse complement strand
GGCCCTCGAGGGCGTCGTTCGCCGCGGCCGCGAGGATCACGTTGTAGTAGATGACGAGGAACGACGCAGCGTACGAACCCAGGGCGATCAGGCCGTAGCCGACCAGCCGGGTGGCGTCGGGATCGGCGTTGGCCAGGAACACGCCCGGCCCGGCGAGCACCAAGGCCGCCACCAGCGCCAGGACGCCGCCGGTGAGCGGCAACTTGGCCAGCCGGGGATGACGGCGAACCACCGACCAGGCCTTCTTGGTGAGTTCCCAACCCTGCTTCATCCGAGTGAACATGCCCGCAGGGTACCCCGCACGCGACGGAGCCCGGGGCGACACCCCGGGCTCCGTGCAGACTGCGGTCGTCCGGCGTCAGGCGTCGGCGTTGACCTTCTTCATGAGGCGGCTCTTCTGGCGAGCGGCGGCGTTCTTGTGGATGACGCCCTTCTGCGCAGCCATGTCGATCTTCCTGATCGCGGCGGTGACCTTCGCGTCGCTGTCGTCGTCGCCGATCGAGTTGACGGCCGACTTCATGCGGCTCTTGAGCTCGCTGCGCACCGACTTGTTGCGCTCGGCGGCCTTCGCATTGGTGAGGATGCGCTTCTTCTGGCTCTTGATGTTCGCCACGGGGTGACCCTTTTCTCGTCGATCGTTCGCTCGATGGGACTCCACCGAGCGGCCCACTGAGACTATCGGCACGCCCGGAGCAACCCGAACCCCTGATCGGTGCACGCTGGTGCACGATTATCGTACGGCCGCATGGCCGCGCCGGCGTACGACGAGCTCACGATGCGGGGGCAGGTCCATCGGCTTCGCCAGGTCGCGCTCGCCGCCGTGGCGGCGTATCCGTTCGAGGTCGACCGGTTGCGCCTCCTCCTCCACGCGTACAACACGACCTTCCGGATCGACGCCACCGACGGACGACGGTTCGCGTTGCGGATCAACACCAACAGTCTCAAGAGCGACGCCAACCTCGACGCCGAGGTCGCCTGGCTCGCCGCGATCTCACGTGAGACCGATGTGCAGGTGCCGACACCGCAACCCACGCGCGACGGCCGGCTGCGCACCGACGTGTGGTTCGAGCCGCTCCAACGGTCGCTCCCGGTCGTGGTCATGTCGTGGCTGCCCGGCCGCGATCTCGATGACGGCACCCCGGACGGGTTTCGGGCACTCGGTCGTGCGATGGCCTTGCTCCACGAGCACGCGCTCACCTGGACGCCACCCAGCGGGGCGGCGTTCCCGATGCACGACACGGTGCTGTTCGACATCCCGAACGTGCTCGCGACCGCTCATCCGCTCCTCACCGACGAGTCGAGACAACTGTTCGCCGAGGCGCTCGCCCTCGGACAGCGGGCTTACGACGACGTGCTCGCCGCTGGACCGGTGATCCCGATTCACGCCGACCTCCACGGCGGCAACGTCAAGTGGATGCGCGGTCGTATGTCGGTGTTCGACTTCGACGACGCGGCAATGGGCGTGCCGGTCCAGGACCTGGCGATCTCGTCGTACTACGTGCGCGACGACGACTCCGGCGAGCGAGCGCTGCTGGAGGGCTACGAGGAGGTTCGGCCCCGGCCGACCACGCCGACCGCCGACTACGAGGCGATCGTGGCCGCGCGCAATGTGCTCCTGGCGAACGAAGTGCTCCGGATGTCGACGGCCGACATGCGCGAGATCGCACCTACGTTCCTCGCCAATTCGGTGCTGCGGCTCCGGTCGTTCCTCGACACCGGGGTCTACCGGCGAGCGGTCGACGGCGTGGCTCTGCTGCCCGGCTGAGCCCACGAGCAGTTCGGTCAGCCGGTCAATTTCGTCAGGCGGCGGGGTTGCTGCGGTCGTTGGTCGGGCCGATCCAATGGGTCGCGCCGTCGGGGCGGGTCCAGGTGGCGGTCCGGTCGGGCTGCAGGGTCAGCTCCCAGCCGCCCTCGTGGGCCAGGTGGTGATGCGTTTCGCACACCGGAGCGAGGGCGTCGAGGTCGGTGTTGCCGCCGTGCTGCCACGGGGTCGTGTGGTGGATACGGCAATCGTCGATGCCGACGCTGCATCCCGGGAAGACACACGTGGCGTGCATCGCTTCGATGGCGATCCGCTGCTCTGTTGTCGCGAGCCGTTTCGCGCGTCCTTCGTCGAGGGCGACGCCGGCACCGTCGAGCACGATCGGGAGGATGTCGGCCTCACATGCGAGGCGTCGCATCGTCTCGATCGGGACCGGCGTTCCGGAGTCGGTCTCGCAGAGCGATCCGGCCGAGTCGGTCAGGTTGGCGAGGTCGACGTGGACGATGAGTCGGCCGTTGGCGCCCTGCCCGTCGGTCACCGCCTCGACGACGGCGTCGACGGTGAGTCGGTCCCAGGTGGGCTTGGGGCCGGCGGTCTGCTGCGACCGGCGGCGGAGCCGTCCTCTGGCTGACTGGATGGCGGACCAGATGGCTCGGTCGGTGACCGGGTCGCATTCGATCAGGGTCTTGTGCATGCCGGTGGCCTCGTCGGTCCAGCGGGTCACCTTCGACTGCGCCCGTTGCCGCTCGAGTTCGTCCTCTGCGGCCTGGGCGTTGTGCCGGGCCCGGATGCTCCTCGCGAGGTCGCGACATCCCTTTCCGAACCGGTCGACGCCCTGCTCGCGAGCTTCGGCGAGCAGTGACTCGGCCTCGCCGACGAACTCGGCTCGTTCGGCTTCGTCGAGGTTGCGGGTCGCGTTGGCGATCGCGTCGACGTGGCCTGCGGTCACCGTGCCGCCGTCGAGCGCGTCTTCGAACGACGGCATCGAGGTGCACACTTCCTCGCGGTCGGCGGCTGCCTTGGCGTCTTTCGACGACTGCCGGCCGTGGTCGGACAGCGCGTGCTCGGGTTGCGAAGCCCGTCCCTCGGCGGCCAGCTGCCGCTGGCGTCGGGTGGCTCGCACCTGGCGTGCGTCGCACCACGAACGGACCGTGGCGATGGCCTCCAGGTATCCCGCCAGCTCGTCGCTGTCGAGAACGTCGGGGTCGACGTCGTGCACCGTGCTGAGTGCCCGGTCGATCGATCTCGTCTGATCGTTCGGTGGCATGGGTTCCTCCTTTCGATGAGGTGAAAGAAGGGGAAGTCGGTGAACTCGATCATAGTCGAACTGGTGTTCGGCGGCAAGCAAAAAGCGGCAGGAAATCGGCGATGATCGCGGTGACATCGACGTCGGTCGAGGGGACGGAGAAGAGTCGAGGTCGACTCCCGACCCGACCGCGGTGTGGTGTGACCTCGACACCGCAACACGTGCCGTTCGCCAGCGCTCACGTTGGCCGGAGAGCGGATAGGTCTGAGGCGGTCGCGACGCCGCGAACATCGGGCGCCGCAGACGGGCCGCACTGCTGCGCGGCCGCCCGGGCGTCGATCGGATGACGGAGCGGATGTCATGGGTGGGTCGTCGGCAAGTACCTTGCCGGATCCAGGATGGGTGGGAGCGCCTGTCCGGGCGTGTCGACATGCGTGGCCCCGTGACCGGCGTACCTACCGATGCAGGGAATGCCGTAGTGTGGGTGGAGCACGTCGGGGTGCTGCCGGTCCGCGGAAAGGGCGAAGCCCAACCGATTCGAGTTGGTTGGTGTCCGGTAGATCCTCTTTCGGGCCCGAGCTGCGGACACGGGCACGACGAAAGGGGCCACCGTGCCGACTGTTCCACTGCCCGAAAGCGCATCGCTCGAGCATCTCCGCAAGCAAGCCAAGCTCGTCCGAAAACTCGTCGCGTCCGGCGACCAGGGCGCACTCGATCTGATCCGAGAGTTCCATCCCCGTTTCGCCGAGGCGTCGCCGCCCCCGACGACCTTCAAGCTCGCCGACGCCCAGTTGACCGTTGCGCGCCTCTACGGACATCCGACCTGGATCCGCCTACGCGACCACCTCCGTCTCGCCGAACGACACACACGCCCGGACCCCGCCGAGGCCGAGAGCAATGACGTCACGGATCGGTTCGTGGCCCTGGCATGTGTCTCCTACGACGGCGACCACGATCCGGCTGAGCGGACGAGCGAGGCGCTCGCGCTGCATCGTCGCGATCCCGACCTCGCCGCCTCGACCGCGGCACTCGCGGTGACCGGCAATCACGAACGTATGGCCGCCCTCATCGCTCAGGACCCATCGGTCATCAGTGATCCATGCGGTCCCAACGGGTGGCCGCCGCTGCTGTACTGCTGCTACTCACGGCTCGATCTCGACGACAACGCTCACTCGACGCTGGCAACCGCAACGTTGCTGCTCGACGCGGGCGCAGATCCGAACGCCGGATTCCTGTGGCGAGGTCTCGTTCCACCATTCACCGCACTCACCGGAGCGTTCGGTCGAGGCGAAGCCGATCAAGCCCCGCACCCGAACGCCGCAAAGCTCGCACTCGCGCTGTTGGAAGCGGGAGCCGACCCGAACGACGGCCAAGCCCTCTACAACAACGGTCTCGCCGGCACCGCGCACGACGATCCCACACATCTCCAACTCCTCGTCCGCTTCGGACTCGGAACCACCACGGACGGGCCGTGGTATCGACAGTTCGGCGCGCACCTCACCGCGCCCGAGGAGCTCTTGTACGACGAGCTCGAAGTCGCAGCCCAACGCGGCCTGCCGACGCGGATGCAGTACCTCGTCGACCTCGGGCTCGACCTCCACCGACCCGCCGGCCGATCCCGACACACCTCCTGGCAGCTCGCCAGCGACGCCGGCCACGACCATGTCCTCGCCGTCCTCGCAGCGGCCGGCGCCTCTCAACCGGGCCTCGAACAATGACGACGACGCCCGGCCAACCGGTGAGCGTCACGCTCGCGGCGATCAATCCACCCTTCGACGCCGACCACGGTGTGTTGTTCGGACTGCAGTCCAAGAGCGGCGTCGACGACCCCGTGCCTGCGACAGCATCAACGACCTTCCACACCGAGATCCACGTTCGAACCTCGCGAGACGGTGTCGAGTTCGCAGGCGACCACGTTCACGGCCGACGGGGCGACCGCTTCATCTACCTGTCGTGGGGACTGCCCGATCAGACCGAGCCGTTCGTGATGTTCGCTCGCGCGAAGATCAAGCTCGCCCACATCCCGCCCGACCTGCTCGAGCGAGCCCAGGAGCACGGACGAGCGCTACGAGCCGAGGTGCAGGCCACCAACGCGAAGGGTCAACCGGCGAGCGGCACCATCAACCCACCAGCGACCCAATGGAGCATCGCCTGACACACCGCCCCGTATCGACACCTGCCACCGCCGAGATACACGCGATCGGGTACTGCACGTACACCGGAGCGTTCTTGGCCCGGGGGCGCTCGACATCGCGATCACCGAGCGTGACGGCTGTCGACCGCCTTCATGGCGATCGAGCTGCCGGGTCCTGAAGGTCTGGCCGCGATCTGGCGAGAGCTGCACCGAGCGTCCTTGCTGAGGGGTGCAGGGTCGGCCATGATTCGCCGGTGATTCGGCGGTGGCCTCACGAGAAGCGGGAACAGATTCGGCGCGAGGTCGATGCCGAAGAGGAGAACGTTCGGCCCAGGGACGGAGCCGGCTGCCTGCTCGACGGATGCTGCCTCGGCGGGTGCTTGCTCGACCTCACCGTCGTGGTCGTGCTCATCGGAGGAGTAGCTGCGGTTGGCGTTGCTGCGGTGCGGTCGGTCGCTGGTTGACGAACTCGGCGCCTATCAGCGACGTCGACAACAACACCCAACCGAGCAGAACGGCAACTTCCGATCGGTCACCGCGTGCTGGGACCCCACTCGATGATCACCGACCAGAACGCTCCGATCCGCGCCCGAGCTCCGGCGCTACGAGCGACCCGATCGCCCGGTAACCCGTGCTGGTGCGGTGGGCTGCTCTTCCGACGCCTACACGACGTCGAATTGACAGCGCGCCCTCGGTGAGTTGGCGAGTCGTTGGTCGGCCGTGAGGAGGGCGCAGCCCACTGCTTCGGCGAGAGCGACGTAGCACGCGTCGTACGCCGTGGCGTTGTCCCGCAGTTCCCATGCACGGCGCAGGAGTGGGGCAGTCGCGTACACGGTGAGGGGGAGGTTCAGCAGATCTTCGATCGCGTTGTTCGCTTGTGCTGGCGTGAGTGCACCGCTGGCGAGTTGACGTCGGATGACCGAGATGGCCTCGACTCGGAGCAAGTCGGGTGCCGCGAGCGATCGTCCCTTGATCCGTGCACGGCATGCCTCGCCGTCAGGCCCGCCGTCGGCGACCGCGGGAGCGATCACCGAGGCGTCAACGACGAGCACGTTCGTCCGCGATTGCGGAGACCGCATCGGCTCGGGTCAGCCGGCCCTTTGGTCGGTGTTCGATCCGGGCGATCACGTCGTCGATCGTTGGGGTCGCCACCATCGCGGCCAACTGGGCCGAGAGGTACTGCTGCAGCGACTGGCCTGCGAGCTCGGCTCGTCGGACCAGTTCGTTGTGCACATCCTCGGGGACTTCCCGGATCTGAACGTTCGGCATGCATGCATTATACATGCATGCATGAGTCGTCGGTCGAGACGCGACTGCCACATGCGAGTCAACCGGGACGTGTCGCACCAGCGTTGAATGTGGACACGAAGTAGGTGGCGTGCCGGTCGAGGCTGTCCCACCGCTCGATCAACGCCTCATCGGTGACCCGCATCGGTCGCAATTCGACCATCGCCCGAGCGTCGAGGCCCGACAGGCCGCCCGACGGCGGCGGTAGCGTGGGCGTCCGCCATGGAGCTCTCCCAGATCCGCAACTTCTCGATCATCGCGCACATCGACCACGGCAAATCGACCTTGTCCGACCGCATCCTCGAGGTCACCGGCGCGGTCCAGTCGCGCGACATGAAAGAGCAGTACCTCGACTCGATGGACCTCGAGCGCGAGCGCGGCATCACGATCAAGGCCCAGAACGTGCGCGTCAACTGGAAGGACCACGTCTTCCACCTGATCGACACGCCGGGTCACGTCGACTTCGGGTACGAGGTCAGCCGTTCGCTGGCCGCGTGCGAGGGTGTGGTGCTCGTCGTCGACGCCGCCCAGGGCATCGAGGCGCAGACGCTCGCCAACTGCTACCTCGCACTCGAGAACGACCTCGAGATCGTCGCCTGCCTGAACAAGATCGACCTACCGGCTGCCGATCCCGATCGCTACGCGATGGAGATCGAGAACGTGCTGGGCATCCCGGCCGAGGACATCTTGAAGATCTCCGCGAAGACGGGCGAGGGTGTGCCCGAGTTGCTCGACGCGATCGCGGATCGGATCCCGGCACCTGCCGGCGACGCCGAGGCTCCGCTCCAGGCCCTCATCTTCGACTCGCAGTTCGACCAGTACCGCGGCGTCGTGTCGTCGGTGCGGGTGATGAACGGTGTGATGGCGTCGGGCGCACGGTTGCACTTCATGCAGGCCGACGCCGATCACGAGGCGCTCGAGATCGGTGCCCGCCAGCCCGTGCCGACCCCGCTGAAGGCGCTCGGGCCCGGCGAGGTGGGGTATCTGATCGCCGGCATCAAGGACGTCGGCGACGCCCGGTCGGGGGAGACGGTCACCACTGCCTCCAAGGGGTCGACCACGGCGTTGCCGGGGTACCAGGACCCGAAGCCGATGGTGTTCTCCGGTCTGTTCCCGATCGACGGTGACGACTTCGAGAACCTCCGCGACTCGCTCGGCAAGCTCAAGCTCAACGACGCCTCGATCACGTATTCACCCGAGTCGTCCGGCGCGCTCGGGTTCGGGTTCCGATGCGGCTTCCTGGGTCTGTTGCACATGGAGATCGTGAAAGAGCGGCTCGAGCGCGAGTTCGGTCTGGCGTTGATCGCCACCGCACCGTCGGTCGAGTACCGCGTCACGCAGACCACGGGTGACGTCACGGTCGTCAGCAACCCCGCCGAGCTGCCGGTGATCCAGAAGATCGACAAGATCGAAGAGCCGATCTTCAAGATCTCGATCATCACACCCAAGGAGTACACGGGTGCGTTGATGGACCTCTGCCAGAGTCGTCGGGGCGAGATGAAGCGGATGGAGTACCTGTCGCCCGAACGCGTCGAGCTCAACTACGAGGTGCCGCTCGCCGAGGTCGTCGTCGACTTCTTCGATCAGCTCAAGTCACGCAGCCAAGGGTATGCCAGCCTCGACTACGAACTCGCGGGCTACCAGAAGGCGAACCTCGTCAAGGTCGACATCCTGCTCAACGGCATCCCGGCCGACGCGTTCTCCACGATCGTGCACCGCGAGTTCGCCGAGGCGTACGGCCGGCGTCTGTGCGAGAAGCTCAAGGAGTTGATCCCGCGCCAGATGTTCGACGTGCCGATCCAGGCCGCGATCGGCGGCAAGGTGATCGCGCGCGAGACGGTGAAGGCGC
>CAXBAZ010000130.1:0-8279 GCA_963973395.1 uncultured Acidimicrobiaceae bacterium | reverse complement strand
GCACCGTCCCAGGCGCGCCCGAAGTGGACGTTGTGGTGCGCGGCGCCGTCGGGAAGCCGGCCGGTGGCCTTGACGAGCCAGACGAGACACGACGGAGAGAAGTCGCCGTTCCGGACTCGGTGCGGTGCCGTGGAACCGAGCAGGTCGGTGTAGGTGATCGGTAGGTCGGGGGAGGCGACGACGGCCCCGAATCGTTCACGGGCGCCGCCCGCGAACGTGAGGACGGGGCCGGAGGCATCGGTCGCGACGTGCTCGACGGCAGTGCCGTAGGCGAACTCGACGCCCGCCTGTTCGGCGGCGGTTGCGAGGCCCTGCGCGACGGCTTGGACGCCACCGCGAGCGGTGTAGACACCCTCGACCGTGTCCATGTGGGCGATGACGGCGAACAGCGCGAGCGCCTCGAGCGGGCTCACACCCGCATACATCGCCTGGAACGAGAACAGTCGCCGGAGTCGGTCGTCGTCGAAGCATCGTTCGACCTGGCTCCACCACGTCCGGAAGCCACGGCCGGCTGCGAGAAGGACCAGCGCCCTCCACTGACGGAGCAGGTCGGCGACACCGTCGATGTCGCGATCGATGAACGAGTCGAACTCGACCCGGTAGAGGTCGCCGACCCAGGCCACGAACTCGTCGAAACCAGCGGCACCACCGGCACCGGCCAACCGTTCGATCTCGGCCCGGGTGCCCGCCACGGTCGACTCGACCGCGACGCTCGAGCCGTCTGCGAAGTGGGCGCGGTACGCCGTTGCGAGGCGGTCGAGCTCGACGTGCCGGGCGGTGGACGAGCCGACCGCACGGAACGCGTCGTCGACGAGGTGCGGCATCGTGATCACCGTGGGCCCGGTGTCGAAGCGGTACCCGTCGACGTTGCAGGTGCCCGCCCATCCGCCCGGCGTCGAGCCCCGTTCGAACACGACGACCTCGTGGTGCAGGCGTCTCAGGTGGCAGGCCGCCGACAAGCCTGCGAAGCCTGCGCCGATCACGGCGATCTTCGGTGTCATGAGATCATGAGCCGCGCCATGCGGCCGATCGTGCGAGCGACGCGAGCCCGTCGTGGCAGTCGGCCGGGAACCGACCGGCCTTCAGGTGCGTCAACGCCGAAGCCACGAGCTCGTCGATCATCTGCTCGACCCGGGCGACGACTCCACTGTCGATCATGAACATGCGCACCTCGTCGACATGGCACGGCTCACACATCGGAGTGCCGACCAGTCGGACGGCCTCGACGCCGGCCGCGGCCGGATGGGACCGGGCGAGGTGGAGCAACGCCGTGTGCTTACCCGACAACAGATCGTCGCCGCTCGGTTTGCCGGTCTCGGAAGGATGACCGAACACGCCGAGGAGGTCGTCGCGGTACTGGAACGCCCGCCCGACCGTGAGGCCGAACTCGGTGAGGACACCGGTGAGGGACGAGGCGTCGGCGAGCGCGGCGCCGAGGTGCAGCGGACGCTCCACGGAGTACTTCGCCGACTTGAACTCGGCGATCCGGGCGACGGAGTCGGCGTCGGTCACACCGGTCGCCGAGTGCATCAGGTCGAGGTACTGGCCGACGTGGAGCTCGATCCGCATCTCGTCGAACACTGCACGAACCCGGGCCGGCATGGTCGACAGCAGCGCGGTGGAATACGCGAACGCCAGATCGCCGACCAGGATGGCGAGTCCTTCCGAGGTACGCCGCGCCTCACCGCGCCACGAGTTCGTTCGGTGGAGCTCGTCGAACCGAAGGTGCAGGGTCGGCGCGTGTCGACGCATGTCGCTGCCGTCCATGATGTCGTCGTGGATCAGCGCGAACGCATGGAAGAGTTCGAGCGAGGCGGCGAGGTCGATCAACTCGGGGTCGGCCCGACCCCCGCCGGCCCGGTGTCCCCAGAACGCGAAACGCGGTCGGAGCCGCTTGCCGCCGCACAGCACGAACGACTCCAGCGAAGCGACGGCATCGGCCATGGGCGGGTGGTCTGCCGCCCACCGCCGGCGTTCCTCGTCGAAGAGCGTGGCGAGGCGCGCTTCGACGTCGCACACGAACTGGTGCTCGTGATCGGGGGCGGCGGTTCGTGTGCGGTGTTCGGTCCCCAATGCGCTCGACATCATGATGCCGCTACCCGGACTGGCACTTGTTGATGCATGGGTCGGACCCTCAGGAGGCCGACTTCGGGGAAGCGCCGCCCTCGATGGTGTCGGCGACGACACGCCACACGACCGGATCCAGCCCCAGCGCGGCATGGCCTCCGGAGACCTCGATGTTGGAGGCGCCCGGCGTGACGCGGTCGACCGAGCTCCTCCAGCCCACGACACGATCGCCCCGACTGAAGATGGAGGTGACCGGAACGGTGATGTCGTCGCGGTCGGCGGCACCGGCCGGAACCGCTCGCGGTGGCCGGCCGCTGGGCGAGCCGAGGGTGATCACCTGGGCGACCAGATCGGGTCGGCGGCGGGCGGCCTCGCGGGCGACGACACCGCCGAGACTCCATCCGACGAGCGTCACGTCCCGCCCGGCGGTGTCGGCGAACGACTCGAGTCGCGGGACGAACGCTCGCAACGCGGTCTCGACCGGAAGGCGATGGACGCCGAGCTGCCAACCGACCACGCGGTGGCCGATCCGCGACAGGTACCACCGGAGTGGCAGCGTCGAGACGTCGTTCGTGCCGAGCCCCGGCAGGACGATGACCGGAACCGGGTGCGCCGTACGCCCCCCTGGGAGCACGACGTCGCGGACGACGCGCATGCGACCGTGGCGTGGCCACCGCGCCCGGCCCGGTCCGGCGCGCTCCGTCGTGTCACGAGCGTTCCACGGCGGGTCGTATCCGGCGCCGTACATGTCGGGCGAGGTCAAGGCCGACGCCGGCGATCGGTCACACGGCGAGGTGATGGTCGGGCAGGAGTACAGGTTGCGGTGCCGGGGAGCCGACGTGTTCGATCGGAGTCCTTCGAGACGTGGATCACATCGACGCTCTACCCGCATCGAGCACGAACGATTCGCTGCTCCGCTGAACGGAGCGAACCCGGTTCGCTCCGTTCGCTCCGGGCGGCGTCAGCCGGGTGTGAGTTCGAGGGTCTCGGGGCCGCCGGGCAGCTCCAGGGTCACCGATGTCACCCGGAAGCCGTCGCCGTCGTCGTCGAGCTCCACCGTGCGGCGTCCGAGCACGTAGTCCTCGGTGACGGCGAACTGGTCGGCCCCCTTGCGGGAGATCCGGACATCGTCAGGCAGGTCGGCTTCGGCGATGCCGAGCAGGCCGTGAGCGTCGTCGCGTGCCTGGTCGACCGGGAACTCGTCACCTGGGGTGTCGCCGATGCCGCCGTCGGGTTCGACGGGGATGGGGGTGTCGCCGATGCCGCCGTCGGGTTCGACGGGGATCGGAGTGTCCTCGGCATCGCCGTCGGCGACGACCACGGCGGCCGTGCCGAGGCCGAGGGCGAGCGCGAGGCCGAGGCCGGCGACCAGTGTCTTCGTGCGAGGGGAGGTGTTCATGATGTGCTCCTGAAACGTGTGGGTGGAACGATGAGGTCGTTCTGACGTCGGCGTTGGCCGATCGGTTCCCGGACCCGATGTGACCGTTGTCGCACGGTGTTTACGCCGACGCCGACGGGGTCATCCTGACGGGGGATGAAGAAATCCACCGATGGTGGGATGCCGATGTCACACCGTTCAGCGCACAATGTCGAGGTGACATCGACTCTCGCGACCTCGGCGGCCCGGCGCGGTCGTGCCGCCGACCGCCGGGCGATCCTGCTGCGCGCCGTGGTCGAGCTCCTCATCGCCGGATCGGTGCTGGCCGTGTACCGTGCCGGGCGTCTGGTCACGAACGACTCGGTCTCGACTGCGAAGGCCAACGCGGAGCGGGTCGTGGCCGCACAGAGCTGGTTGACCGGCACGATCGAACTCAACGTCCAGCGGTGGATGCTCGACGTGCCCGGGGCGATCGAAGCCCTCAACCATTTCTACGTGTACGTCCACTTCCCGGCGACGACCGGCTTCCTCGTGTGGGCATTCCTCTATCGGCGAGACAGGTATGCGGGGATCAGGAACTGGTTCGTCGGTGTGACCCTGGCGGCGATGATGATTCACGTGGTGTTCCCACTCGCTCCGCCGAGAATGCTCGCCGGCTACGTCGACACCCTGCGCGAGTACGGGCCCCGCATCTACCCCGAAGATCCGAGCCGCTCGGTGGCCAATCAGTTCGCGGCCATGCCGTCGCTCCACTTCGGATGGGCGCTGATGGTCGCGCTCGCCGTCATCGCGCTCACGACGACCCGGTACCGCTGGTGGGCGCTCGCCCACCCGGCGGTGACACTGCTCGCGATCGTGGCGACGGGCAACCACTACCTGCTCGACGCGTTCGTCGCAGCTGCACTCGCGCTGGTCGTGGGGCTGCTCGTGGTCCGCCCACCGTGCAATCCGGAGGTCCCCGCTCCCGCACAAGGTACGTGCAGTGTCGCCTGTGGGGAGGACGACCCGGTTTCGACCATCTCGTAGTCATCCGGCGTCAACGTGCACGCCGAGCACCGGAGCCGATGCCTCGCTGGGTGATGGTCGCGGTCAACGCGATCGCCGCTGCGGTATGACGATCGCCATCGGATCTCGGCGACGTGCGGCCTACGGTGGGGTGATGCCGCGACTGCATCGACTCGGCTGGATCCTGTTCCTCGTGTGCGCGGTGTTGTACACCGCCGCCGGTGTTCGCGACGGTGATCCGCTGCTCGTGATCGGCAGCGTCGTGTTCGGCGTCGCATGCGTGTTGTTCCTGGTCGCCCGCCCCGCCGGCGGGGACGGCAGCCAGTCGCCGTAGACGCCGGCACAGCCGGACCGGCGCCCCCGGTCCGGCCCACCGCGATGGTTCCCGGACGCGATGGTTCCCGGACGTCGGCAACCGCGAGCGGAGGCGACTACCTTGCACCGTCATGCCGTCGGCGATCGACCGTTGCGTTGCGACCTTCGCCGAACGATGGGGTACGCCCGAGGTCGTCGCCCGCGCCCCCGGGCGAGTGAACCTGATCGGGGAGCACACCGACTACAACGACGGCTTCGCGCTGCCGATGGCATTGGCGTTCGACACGGTCGTCGCCCTCGGCGATTCGGGTGACCCCGAGACGGGTGTGGTCGTCGTGGCCTCGGAGGATTTCGGCACGGTCGAGTTCGACCCCGTCGCCGAAGCTGCTTTCGCTCCCGTTTGGGCACGGCACCTTGCGGGCGTCGTGAGCCTTGCAGGCCAACTGGGCGTTCCGAGCGGTGGGTGGCGGGCAACCATTTCGACCGACATCCCGGTGGGCGCCGGGCTGTCGTCGTCGGCTGCGTTGGAGGTCGCCGTGGTCACGGCGCTCCTCGAACGAGCCGGGTTGTCCTGGGAGCCGCTCGAGATCGCTCGCCTCGGGCAACGTGTCGAGAACGAGGTGGTCGGCGTTCCGAGCGGAATCATGGACCAACTGATCTCAGCGGGCGCAATCGCCGGACACGCGAGCCTCATGGACTGCCGGCACCTGACGCTCCAGCCGACGCCGGTGCCGGCAGGTGTCGCGGTCGCAGTTCTCGACACGATGACCAGGCGCACCCTGGTCGACGGCGCGTACGGCGATCGTCGGTCGTCGTGTCAGCGAGCGAGCACCGTCCTCGGTCTCCACGCGCTGCGAGATGCCGGCCTGTCCGACCTCGGTCTGATCGAGGATGCGACCGACCGCCGCCGCGCCCATCACGTCGTCACCGAGAACGCACGAACCCTCGCGGCCGCCGAGGCGATGCGCTCCGACGATGCTGCGTCGGTCGGCCGTTTGATGACCGAGAGCCACCGCAGTCTGCGCGATGACTTCGACGTGTCCGGGCCGGGACTCGACGCGATCGTCGAGGTTGCCGGCCGAGCCCCCGGCTGTCTGGGGGCCCGCATGACCGGTGGGGGTTTCGCCGGTTGTGCAGTCGCCCTGATCGACGCCGATGCAGCGCCCGAGTTCGTGGACTCGGTCCGCGACGGCTACGGGTACGAGGGCCACACAGCCACTGTCTGGGTCTGCAATGCGTCTGCGGGTGCCGGCCTGGTCGGTTGACGGCCTCGCTCAGGCCGTGCCGAGGGCGCGAAGTTCCTCGGCCGCCTCCTCGGGCAGCAACGGGTTGAAGTACACGCCGCTGCCGAGTTCGCCTGCGGCGACGAACCGCTGCACACCGGCGCGCCGGAAGAGCGGAGCCACCTCGATGTGGACGTGGGCGAGGGGCCAGACCTCACCGTCGGTCGGCCGCTGGTGGACCCACAGCATGTACGGCATCGGTGCATCGAACAAGCGATCGAGGCGGCCGAGCGCGTCGCCGAGCACGGCAGCGAGATCGTCGCGCGACGTGTCGTCGAGTGCGACGAGATCGGGGAGGTGTGCCTCGGGCGCGAGCAGGAGCTCGTACGGCCACGTTGCGGCGTCGGGGACGCAGGCTCGCCACCCGCCCGTCCGACTCACCTCGTGTCCGCGCGACAGCTCCGAACAAATCGGGCATGAGTCGGTCCGGAGTTCTGCGAGCGCGGCGGGCGGCACGTCGGGCAGGGCGTACAGCTGGCCGTGGGGATGCTCGATCGTCGCCCCGACCTCGGCACCGCGGTTCTCGAACACGAGGACGTAGGCGACGTCGTCGCGAGCGCCCTGGCATTGAGTGCGATCCGCCCACAAGTCGACGACGCGCCGGATGCGGTCGGCGCCGAGCTCCGCCAGGGAGCCGCCGTGTTCCGGGCAGAAGAGCAACACTTCACTGCGTCCGTCGGGGAGCGACGGCCATCGGTTCTCGAACCACCGCACCTCGTAGTCGTCGGGAGCCTCGAGACCGCCGGGACAGAACGGGCACGCCGAGGACGGCAGGTTGGGGCGTGTCTGGCGCTCGCTGTCGATCCAGACGGTGTGCCCAGAGCGAAGGTCGACACGGCGCTCCACGAGTTGTCGTCCTCCTCCGCCGTCGGCGTGTGAATCAGGAGCCGATCGGCTCTCGGAACAGACAACCAGAATACTGGGCCTTGACGCAAGTAAACGAAAGCAAGTAATAATCTTCGAAAGGACGCGGCCGCTCCATCGGGCGCAAGAGGGGGACTCAACATGAATGATCATCGAATTCGAAAGTTCGCTGCGCTGACGGTGGTGGCCGCTGTTGCGCTGGTCGCGTGCGGCGGCGACGACGACGCCAGCGACGACACGGTGCCCGAAGAGCCGGCCACGGCGGAGCCGACGGCCGACGAGCCCACCGCGGAACCCACGGCCGAGGAGCCGACCGCTGAGCCGACGGCCGAGGAGCCGACCGGTGACGAGCCCAGCGCTGAGCCGACGGCCGAGGAGCCGACCGCCGAGGAGCCGTCCGAGGGCGGGGCCGGAACGATCGACGTCGATCAGCGAGCCGATGCGATCGAACTCACGGATGCCGAACTGACGGCGCTCGAGTCGCTCGCTCCGGGCCAACTCGTCGGGATCGTCGCCGCGACGATGGCAACCGATTATCACCTCAATTTGAACCAAGCGATCGAAGCTCGAGCCGAGGAACTCGGATTCGACGCCGAGATCTTCGACTCACGCGAAGATCCGAACCAGCAGCTGCAAGGCATCGAGGGATTCATCTCCAAGGGGGCAGCCGCGATCATCGTCACCGGTCTCGGTGGTGAGACGATCGGTCCGGCGGCCGAGGAGGCCGCGGCGCAGGGGATCTTCGTGGTCCAGGTCGCAGGTCGTGACCTCACCGATGTCGGCGCTGTCACCGTCAGCGTCGAGGAGGAGGACATCGCCCGGGCCGAGGGCACGGCGGCCGGCGAGTACGCCGCGGAGGTGTACGGCGACGAGCCGATCGAGGTCGTCATCACCGACTATCCGTCGATCGAGTCGCTCGTCGCCCGCGCCGACATGATCGAGGAGTCGTTCCTCGAGCAGTACCCCAACGCCGAGTTCGTGCCTCGCATCCTGGGCGGCACAGCGGAGAACGGCGTGACCTCGATGGAAACCGCCCTGCAGGCGCATCCCGACATCACCGGTGTCCTCGGTATCAACGACGCCGGGAACCTGGGTGCCTTTCAAGCGCTCGAGAACGCAGGCAAGTCCGCCGACGACGTGTTCGTCTTCGGCATCGACTGTGAGGCGCAGGCCGTCGAGCTGATCGATCAAGGCACGATGTACAAGGGTTGCGTCAACACCAACCCGGAGGGCACCGGTCAGCTCGCGCTCGATGCGTTCGCCAAGTGGCTCGCCGGCGGCGCTGTCCCGGGCATTCTCGAGGTGCCGGTCTTCGTCTACACCGGCGACAGCTGACGACATCGCCACATGCGGGTTCCACGATCCGA
>CAXBAZ010000129.1:0-8287 GCA_963973395.1 uncultured Acidimicrobiaceae bacterium | reverse complement strand
TGGGCACGGCCTCGGCGGTCAGGGCCTTGTCGAGGTGGGCGTGCGGCTCGGCCATCGCGGGGAGCAGCAACCAGCCGTCGAGGTCGACGAGGTCGGTGTCGCCCCCCGGCGTCGATTCGGCCGACGGGGTGACGGCGGAGATCGTGCCGTTTCGGGTCTCGATGTCGACGAGTCGACCGTCGGCGAGTCGGGCGTTTCGGATCAGCATCGTGTCGCAGCGTAGATGTCACTAACGTCGACGACATGAGTCGTCGCTACGAGGAACTGTCCGGCCCCGAGATCCTCGACCGAATCACCCCGTCGTCGACGCTGCTGCTGCCGATCGGGGCCGTCGAACAGCACGGCCCGCACCTCCCCCTCGCCGTCGACCACGTGATCGCCCACGAGACGGCGACCGCCGTCGTCGACGAGGTCGGCGCCGACCTCGACATCTGGCAGCTGCCGACGCTCTCGGTCAGCAAGTCGAACGAGCACGCCTGGTCGCCGGGCACGCTCTGGTACTCGGCCGAGACGATGATGGCGATCCTGCGCGATCTCGGTCGCGGCATCGCAAGCACCGGCGCCGAGCGGTTGGTGCTGCTGAACGGACATGGTGGCAACACGACGCTGCTGAACACGGCGCTGCGCGAGCTGCGGTTGGAGTTCGGACTCAAGACCTTCCTGGTGCACCCGTCGGTGCCGCCCGCGTACGGCGGCTCGTCGACGGCCGACGAACTCGGCATGGGCATCCACGGGGGCCGCAACGAGACGTCGGTGTTCATGCACCTCCGGCCCGACCTGGTCGACATCTCCAAAGCCGAGCGCAAGGTGCCCGAGGCACTCGCCGACAACGAGTTCGTGAAGTTCGGCGGCTCGGTGATGTTCGGCTGGCTGTCGAACGACTTCGACCCCGACGGCTACATCGGCGACCCGACCGGCGCCACCGCCGACCTGGGCAAACAGCTCTTCGAAGCGAACGTCGCCCACCTCGGCCGCCAGATGGCCGAGATCGTCACCTTCGACTTCGGCCGCTGACGGTTGGTGCCTGGCACCAACCGTCAGGTGAGCTGCGGGAGGACCTCTTCGGCGAGGCGGTGGAGCTGGGTCTCGACCTTGCCGTAGGCGTCGCCCGGCATCGCCGGGAACAGCATCAGGTCCTCGATGCCCAGTTCGTCCCGGTACCCCCCGATCGTCTCGGCGACCTCGTCGGGCGAGCCGACGACCCACGTCCGTTGACGGTCCATCGAGTCCTCCAGCGTGGGAATCAGACCCGGCGGAGCCGGCTTGCCGTCGTCGCCCATGTAGCCCTTGCTCCAGCCGTACGGGCCGAGGAACTTCCAGAACTCGTCGTGCCCGTCGCGGACCGACGCGATCGCCTGCTCACGGGTGTCCTCGATGCACGTGTTGAGCACCAGCATCCGCTTCTCGCCATGTTCGAGCGAACGGCCGTGGGTCTGCTCGAACGTCTCGGCGAACTGCTCCCACCGCATCTTGATGAACGAGTGGTGACAGTTCCAGAACACGCCACCCCAGCCCGCCTTCGGCACCTGCTCGAGCGACGGCGGCGAGGTGATCGCCTGCCAGATCTCGTACGGGTACAGCGGCTGCGGGAGCAGCGTGAGCTCCTCCACGAACCCGCCGCGGTCGGGAATGCCGGGCGGCGGGAAGTCGTAGATGTCGCCGTGGAACGAGAACGAGTCGTTGTCGAGCGCGAGACGGATCACGGCCATCGCCTCGTCGAACATCTTGCGGTTGATCTCGTCGGCGGCGACCTGGTCGGGGTTGTCGAAGCTGCCGATCTTGGTGCCGAGCGGTTCCGCTTCGCGGGGTACGGTGCCGCGGCCGACGCCGAGGATGCCGCGGCCGCCCGAGATGTTGTGCAGCGTCGCGAAGTCCTCGGCCAGCTTCAACGGATGCCACTGCGGCACGATGTTGAACGCCATGCCGATCCGGATCTGCTCGGTGCGCTCCGCGAGGATCGATCCGATCAGCAGGCCGTTGGGAATGACCTCGTACCCCTCGTACTGGAAGTGGTGCTCGGTCAACCAGAACGAATCGAACCCGAGCCGGTCGCTCACCACTCCCATGTCGAGGATCTGCTCGGTGGCGCGCCAGACCTCCTTCTTGTCGTATCGACGGTCGGTCGGTGCGGGCGCCCCGGCACCCGCATCGGGCATCTCGACACCACCGAAGAGGAAGATTCCAGTGCGCATCGGCCCACTGTAGGAAATCTCGGGCGGTGCACCGAAGCGCGACGCGCTCCTACAGTGACGCGATGTTGATCGCGCAGATCTCCGACTGTCACGTGGCCGAACCGGGAGCACGTTTCGCCGAGCGCACCGACAGCGCCGACGGCCTGCGGCGAGCGGTCGAGACCATCGCCCGCCTGCCGATCACTCCCGATCTGGTGCTGCTGACCGGCGATCTCGTCGACGACGGCACCTCGGCGCAGTACGACCGGCTGCTCGATCTGCTCGGTGGCCTGGACGCACCGCTCCTGCCGCTCCCGGGCAACCACGACGACCGTCAGCAGCTCCGGTCCCGCTTTGCGGCCACGCTGGGCACGGGCGACGCCGACGACCCGATCGATGTCGTGTACGACGTGGGTCCGATGCGGATCATCGCGCTCGACACGACGATCCCCGGTCGTCACGACGGCGATCTGACCGACGGCCAGCTGGCGTGGCTCGACGAGCAACTCGGGCTGGCCCCAGAACGACCGACGATCGTCGCCCAGCACCATCCCCCCACGAGCAGCGGGATCGTGTGGATGGACGCGAACTGCGGCTTCGCCGCGGGCGACCGTGAGGCGGATGTGCTCCGCCGGCACCGTCACGTGGAGGCGGTCGTGTCGGGCCACCTGCATCGTTCGCTCCAACGGCGCTACGCCGGAACCGTGTCGATCACGTGCCCCAGTACCGCCGGTGCGCTCGCCCTCGCGCTCGCCGGGGGACCGGTCGAATACACCGCGGAGCCGTCCGGGTTCCTGCTGCACCACTGGCGTGACGGGGTCGGCCTCGTCACGCATCTGGTTCCGGTCGGGCAGTACGAGTCGTGGTCGCCGTCGTGGGCGACCTGATCCGACGTTGCCGGATTCTTTCCGCTCGGCCGATTGTTTCCTGCTCGTGAAACCTGGCCGTCGCATCCCTTCGGCCTGTTCCGGTGTCGGCGTCACCAGCTACGGTGACGCCGAGGAGTTGGTCTGCCGGGCGCGACCCGGAGCTGGAGGAACACATGACGGCTGCCACCACGGCACGCGGAATCGAATCGCTCTCGTTCGAGCACATCGGAATGACATTCCCCGACGGCACCGAAGCCGTCCGGGACGTCTCGTTCACGATCCGGAAGGGTGAGTTCGTCACCGTCGTCGGTCCGTCCGGTTGCGGCAAGTCGACACTCCTGAAGATCGCGTCGGGGCTGCTCGAGCCGACCGCCGGTCGGGTGATCGTCGACCGTGACCGCCTCGGCTACGTGTTCCAGGACGCCACGCTGCTTCCCTGGCGGACCGTCAAGGGCAACGTCGAACTGCTCGCCGAGCTCCACGACATACCCGAGGACGAGCGCGCTCGGGTGGCCGAGGACGCGATCCAGATGGTGGGGCTCGACGGGTTCCAGAACCACTATCCGAAGTCGTTGTCCGGGGGCATGAAGATGCGCGCCTCGCTCGCCCGCACGCTCACGCTCAAGCCGCCGATCTTCCTGTTCGACGAGCCGTTCGGCGCCGTCGACGAGATCACCCGCGAGCACCTCAACGAAGAGACCCAACAGCTGTTCCAGCGTGAGGGCTTCGCCGGCCTCTTCATCACGCACTCGATCAGCGAGGCGGTCTTCATGTCGACGAGGGTGCTCGTCATGTCCGCCCGACCGGGTCGGATCGTCGCCGAGTTCGAGGTCCCGTTCGACTATCCGCGCTCTCCCGAGCTCCGTTTCGATCCGGCGTTCGCGACGTTGAGCGGCGAGGTCTCGCACGCCCTCAGAGGTTCGCACTCATGACCGACACCAAGACACCGGAGACGACGGTGGTCGCCACCGATCCGGCCCCGGTCACACCGATCAAGAGGACCAGGTCTCGCCGTGCGTCGGCCGCCGGCACGATCCTTCCGCCGGTCGCGATGGGAATCGCGGTCCTCGCCGGCTGGTACCTCGTGTCGTACGTGCTGCTCGACTCGAGCCGGCGCTTCCTCCTTCGCCCGCCGCACCAGGTCGTGCAGGTCGGCTTCCTCGAGTGGGACAATCTGTCGGAGATGTTGGGTGGCCTCTGGTCGAGCACCCGTATCGCACTGATCGGCCTCGCGATCTCGATCGCGCTCGGTTTCCTGCTCGCCACGATCATGAGTCAGGCGAAGATCGCCGAACGTGCGATGTTCCCGTATCTGGTCATGCTGCAGGCGATCCCGATCCTGGCGATCATCCCGCTGATCCAATTCTGGTGGGGCTCCGGTGAACCGATCTGGGACTATCCGATCATCTCCTACCTGAACTCCCGGGTCATCGTGTGCGTGATCATCTCGATCTTCCCGATCATCGTGAACACATTGTTCGGCCTCCAATCCGCCGAACGCGGCATGCACGACCTCTTCACCCTGCACCACGCCAACCGGCTGGTCCGTCTCAGGAAGCTGATGTTCCCGGCGGCGCTGCCCGCCATCTTCGCCGGGCTCCGTATCTCGGCGGGCCTGTCGGTCATCGGCGCCATCGTCGGCGACTTCTTCCTCGGTCGCGGGGAGGTCGGCATCGGCCAGCTCCTCAAGAAGTACGCCAACAACCTCCAGGGTGAGGAACTGTTGGCGGCGGTGATCCTGTCGTCGGCACTCGGTGTCGCCGTGTTCTTGTTCTTCGGCTGGTTGCAGACCTTCTCGATCGGCAAGTGGCACGAGTCCGGTTCGGACTGACCGACCCGCATCCCATCACCATCACCATCACCACCACCAAACACCTGACACATCAGGGGGAGAACCACACCATGAAACAGCGCAGAAGGATCGTGGCGCTCGGACTCGTCGTCGCCGCGTGCGGCGGTGACGACGACGACGCCACACCGGCCGAATCGACCGCCGACGACACGGCGGAGGCCACTGCCGACACCGGCGAGATGACCGAGGACACGGCCGACACGGCCGAGATGACCGAGGACACGGCCGACACGGCCGAGATGACCGAGGACACGGCCGACACGGCCGAGATGACCGAGGAGACGGCCGACACGGCCGAGATGACCGAGGAGACCGCCGACACGGCCGAGGAGCCGGGGGACGCGATCGATCTCGCGGGCGTCTGCCCGTCCCCGCTCGTGATCCAGACCGACTGGTTCCCGGAGGCCGAGCACGGTGCCCTGTACGAGATGGTCGGCGACGGCTACGCCGTCGACGCCGAATTGATGACCGTGACGGGGCCACTGGTCGCGTCCGGTGGCGTCGAGACCGGCATCGACATCGAGGTCCGGACGGGTGGCCCGGCGATCGGGTTCAACTCGCCCCGCGTGAACGCGTACACCGACGACTCGATCCACATCGTCTATTCGTCGTTCGACGCGCAGGCCGCAGCGTGGGCGGATCTGCCGATGGTGTCGGTGCTCGCACCGCTCGAGATCAACCCGCAGATCATCATGTGGGACGCGGAGGCGTGGCCGGACGTCGAGACGATCGAAGACGTCGGTGAAGCCGGCATGACGATCAACGTGTTCGGTGGCGGCGGCTTCGCGCCGTACTTCGTCGCGGCAGGCATCTGGGACGAGTCGCAGGTCGACCCGTCGTACGACGGATCGCCGGCCAGGTTCATCGCCGAAGGCAACATCGCCCAGCAGGGGTTCGCATCGGCCGAGCCGTACAACTACGAGTTCGTGTTCGAGGAGTACGGCAAGGCGCCGAAGTACCAGCTCCTCCACGATGCGGGCTACCAGTCGTACTCGCAGACGCTGGCGGTCAAGCCGGCCGATGTCGAGGCGTTGGCGCCGTGTCTCGAGCAGTTCGTCCCGATCGTGCAGCAGGCGATCGTCGATTTCGCGGCGGCACCTGACCGGGCGAATGCGATCATCATCGACGCGGTGGCCCAGTTCGACTCGTTCTGGGTGTACGACGACGGTGTCGCCGAATACGCGGTCGAGACGATGAACGAGCTCGGCCTGCACGGCAACGGACCGGACGACATCGTCGGCAACATGGACGAAGCCCGGATCCAGAAGGTCATCGACGACGCCCGCCTCGCCGGTGTCGACGTGCCCGAGGATCTCGTCGCCGCCGACATGTTCACGAACGAGTTCGTGGACGAGTCGATCGGATTCTGAGCCGGCGGTCGCAGATCGCGACCTGACGACTCCGTGAACGCCTTCGGGGGTTCGGCGCTCGGCGCCGGACCCCCGAATCGCGCCCGGGACCGTCCGGGTGCGATCATGGCGCGATGACGATCACCGATGACGGGCGGGCGTACGGACATCAGGCGGGCGTGGCAGATCCCGAACTGGTCGAGGTCGATGCGGGCACGCCCGCCGGAGAGTTGCTCCGTCGCTATTGGCACCCGGTGGCCCGCTCGGACGAGGCCACGTCGCTCCCCCGCAACGTCCGGGTGCTCGGCGAGGATCTCGTGCTGTACCGGAGCCTGAACGGCACACCGGGCCTGATGCTCCCCCGCTGTTGTCACCGCGGCACCACGCTCTACTACGGCCGGGTCGAGGACGACGGCATCCGGTGTCCGTACCACGGGTGGCTGTTCGCCGAGGACGGGCGGTGCCTCGATCAACCGTGCGAGCCCGACCGGGGACGGAACCGGGAGTCGTACCGACAGCCGTGGTACCCGGTGGTCGAGTACCACGGCCTCGTCTTCGCCTACCTCGGCCCGGCCGACAAGCAGCCGGTGTTCCCGCGCTACGACATCTTCGAGGACCTCGACACCGAGACCGAGGAGATCGTGATCATCGACCACTTCGCGTTCGGCGGTCCGTCCGATGCACCGTGCAACTGGTTCCAGACCCACGAGAACGCAATGGACCCGTACCACGTGTTCATCCTCCACAACGCGATCAGCGGCCACCAGTTCGACCCGCAGCTCGAGATCTGGCCGATCATCGCGTTCCAGCGGTCCGAGATCGGCGTCACGGCCACGCAGGACCGCACACTCGCCGACGGCACGATCCTGCATCGCGTCACCGAGGTGCGGATCCCGACGATCCGTGTGATCCCGACACCCACGCTGACGGTGCTCGGCAAGACGAACAACATGTCGTGGGCACTGCCGATCGACGCGACGAACACGCGCGTCTATGCCATGCTGCGCAAGCCGAAAGGTCAGCCGGCCCAGGGTCTGCCGGTGTACGCCGGCGACAAGAGCTGGTTCGACCTCACTGACGACGAGCACCAGATCTACCCCGGCGACTACGAGACCCAGGTCGGGCAGGGGCCGATCACCCGCCACAGCGAGGAGCACCTCTCGTCGAGCGATCGTGGTGTGTCGATGGTCCGCCGCCAGTTCAAGGAGCAGGTCCAGCGCGTGGCCGACGGACTCGACCCGGTCGGTGTCACGTTCGACGAGTCACAGGCACTGCGCTCCGTGGTGGCAGGCAACTACATCGTCGGCCCCGACACCGATCCGTCGACGGTCCCGCTCGTGGAAACGCTCACGGCCATCCGGCCATGACTACTCGCGGTCGGTGATCACCGCGTCGGCGGCGTTGCGGCCGGACGCCCCGAACACTCCGGCTCCGGGGAACGTGCCGGCGCCCGAGAGGAAGAGCCCGTCGATCGGCGTGCGGTAGCGGGTGGCCTCCCGGTGGCGACCGAGCAGCGCCGACAGGGGCGGTCCGGAGTACGACGGGGTGTGGCCGCGGTGCATCTGGAAGTCGGCCTCGTACCGGTCGGGGGTCATCGCGCGCCAGCGGTCGATCTGCAGTGTGCCGGGCTCCATGAAGCCGTCGAGGACATCGAGCCAGCGCTGCGGCTCGGAGGAATCGGGCCATCCGCCCTGCAGTGAGTACGGGGTGAAGAGCACCTCGAGGCTGAGCACGTGCTGGTCCGGGCGGGGTTGCATGTCGGGGTCGAGCACGGTCGGCACGTTGACGAGGAGGGTGGGACGCTCGGCGACGAGTCCTCGACCGCGCAGCTCGTGGGCCTCGGCCAACTCTGCAGGGCTCGGTGAGATCACCGTGGTGGGCGCCAGATCGTCCGCGCCGGGCACCAACGCATCGATCAGCGCGGCGTCCCGGTACCGCGGGAGTCCGGTGAGCACCGCGTCGACCTTCGACTCGTAACCCTCGTGGACGGGCATCCGGCGATACCGGTCGACCAGTCGTCGGGCCGCGGCGGGCACCGTGTCGAGC
>CAXBAZ010000128.1:0-8305 GCA_963973395.1 uncultured Acidimicrobiaceae bacterium | reverse complement strand
TTCGGGTCGTACTTGCCGGTCGTGTACGGGTCGTCGATGTCGAGGATCCGGTCGAGCAGGCGGGCGTCGTCCGCGTCGAGGTCGGAGCGACGGGGCCCGGAAGCGATCACGAGTTCGTCGTCGGACTCGGAGATCTCGATCGCCTCCTTGGCGACCAGCCCGGACAGCCATGCCTCGACGACGTCGTCACCGATCCGCTCGGTGAGCAGCACGGCGGCCTCCCACGGCTCGATCCCCTTCGGCGGAACGAACTCGATCGTGGCGAGGTCGGCCATCTCGTCGTCGGGCACCGACCTCGTCGGGGGCGCGGCCGCCACCGTGCCGTCGGCCCGCGGCGGCGGCAGGTCGCCGTAGGCGGCGTCGGCAGCGCCTCCGGCGTACACCTCGTTGCTGCCACGCCGGCGCGCCCAGCGGTAGACCGGGAACGCGCCGGCGGCGCCGAGCGCGGCCACGCCCAGCGCCAGCAGGGCGGTGTTCCTCCCCTCCCGACGTTCGGGGATCGGCGGCGGATCGACGTCGACGGGCTCGGTTCGCTCGACGATCGCGCCGCCGATCGACAGGCCGGCGTCGAAGCGGCCGACGTCGCAGAACGTGTCGTCGAGCACGAACCCGGTGACGATCACCTCGAAGCGGCCGGTCTCCTGATCACCCGGGAAGATGCCGCCGGGCGGAGCGACGATGTCGAGGTCGAAGCCGAGCTGGTCGAAGCGTGCATCGGGCAGCGTGTACGACAGCTCGTAGCGGTGCTGACCGGAGAACGTCGTGTCGGGGTCGCCGATCCGGATGCGGGTGGCACCGGTGAGGTCGGCCACGGTGATGTCGTCCCTCGCGTCGGGCGAACTCGCCACCACGTCGGTCGGTGCCCCGAAGTCGTCGGGGATCACCCGCTCGTAACCGCGCCGATCCGCGCTGCCGAAGTCGATGTCGACGTACTCGGTGATCCGCAACCCGTCGCCGAGCGGCGTCACGACGACGGTCTTGGCGTCGAACCGCTCCGGGTACGAGCCGCCACCGATCACGCCGGTGGCAGCCAGCAGCGTCGTGCCGCCGATCGCCGCAACGACCATCGCGTGACGCACCTTCGAGACTCGACCGATCATGGGCCCATTGTGCCCGGTCGCCACCGTCCCGACGGTGGGGTTCTCCCCACCGGGCACACGCCGGGCGGCTCCATCGCACGCTCGCTGCTCGTGGTGCACGCTCGGGTGATGTCACTCGCGACGTCGACATCCCTCCCGACCCTCCTCTTCGCTGCGTTCGCGGCGGTGTCGCTCGCCGGCTGCGGCCTGGCCACCGCCATCGACGGTGACACGAGCCGCCGCACGGAGGACCGGGAGGTTCCCGCCGACGGCATCCGCGTCGTCGACGTCGACACCGACAACGGTGCGATCGAGATCAGCGGCGGCGCCGGTGACGAGATCACGATCCGGAGTGTGCTGCGCGAACAGAACGACGGCGACGCCGACGCCACCGTGCGAGTCGACGACGACCGGCTCGTGATCACCGGCGAGTGCGATGACAGGTGGTGGAACCGCTGTTCGGTCGGCTTTGTGGTCACGGTGCCGTCGAAGGTCGACGTCCGGGTCGCCACCGACAACGGTCGCGTACGGGCGGCCGGCCTCGACGGCGACGTGAGCATCGAGACCGACAACGGGGCGATCGAGGCGACGGAACTGCGCGCCGCCGCGGTCATCACCGAGACCGACAACGGCAGGATCCACCTGACGTTCGCCGAGCCGCCGGATTCGGTCCGGGCCCACACCGACAACGGCTCCGTCGTGGTGCAACTCCCGGACGACGGCACCCGGTTCGCGGTCGACGCCCACAGCGACAACGGCGACGTCGACCTCGACGTCGCCGTCGACCCCGATGCCGAACGATTGATCGTGGCCAGGACGGACAACGGAGCGATCGACATCCGACACCGCACCCCTTGATTCCGGCGCTCGGCATCCACGCGAGCGATCATCGACGACCATCCCACGATCGCTCACTCGAAGTACGCTGGGGTGATGTCGGGTCGATCTGCGCCTCCGTCACCGTTGTTGCGGATGATGGAGTCGCGGGCGGTGTTCGAGCTCGGTGCGGTGGCGGCGGCATCTCCGCTGCTGCGTCTGATCGGTCGTGGCGACCAGCACCCGGTGCTGATCCTGCCCGGGTTCCTGGCCGGCGACCCGTCGACCATTCCGCTCCGCTCGGTGCTGCGCGGCCAGGGTTACTGGGTGCACGGTTGGCAGCTCGGGCGCAACCTCGGTCCGACCCAACACATCATCGACGGGCTCGTCGATCGCCTCACCACGCTGTACGAGCACCACGAGAAGCCAGTGAGCCTCGTCGGTTGGAGTCTCGGCGGGATCTACGCCCGGCGGCTGGCCCGGCGATTCCCGCACATGGTCCGGCAGGTGATCACCCTCGGGAGCCCGTTCCGGATCGATCCCGACGCCGACCGGAGCGCGGTGTCGTCGCTGTACGACCGCCTCCGTCCCTCGCACGCGGTCACGGTCGACCAGGTGCTGCCCGGCATGGAGGCCGGGCCGCTCGCGGTGCCGGCGACGGCGATCTACACACGTACCGACGGCGTCGTGCGTTGGTGGCAGTGCCTCGAGTCGATCGGGCACGAACGCGAGAACATCGAGGTGCGCGCCAGCCACACCGGACTCGGGTTCCATCCGGCCGTCGTCTACGCGATCAGCGACCGCCTCGCCCAACCGATCGGCGAGTGGAAGCCGTTCCGGGCGCCGTTGGGTTTCGGCTACCAGTACCCGCACCCGGCGAACTGGGCGCCCGACCTCACTCGCACCGTCGCCTGACGGTACCGGATCGCTCGCATTGCGAGTTGTGCCTGGGCGCTCAGCGGATAGGTCGCTGCGCTCCTTTTCATTCCGCTGAGCTGCCCCGTGACGATTGGTCGCAGTTCGCCTGTCGGCTCACGCTCCGCGCACAAGTCGCAATGCTGCTCGCCGGTAGCGTCGGCTGCATGTCACGTCCGCCGGCCACGCAGTACTCGATCCATCTCCGCGTCTCGCTGAGCAACGTGCCTGGCGTGCTCGGCAGCCTCGCCACCGCGATCGGCACGGCCGGCGGCAACATCTACGCGGTCGACTCGTTCGTGGCCAAGGGCACGCAGGTCGACCGCGACATCGTCGTCAACTGCACGAGCGTGGAGCACCAGTCGGAGATCGTCGAGGCGGTCCGGAACACGGCCGGCATCACCCTGCACGACTGGTGGGACCGCACGTTCCGGATGCACGAGGGCGGCAAGATCGAGGTGCTGCCGCTCTGCCCGGTCGGCGACCAGGAGGATCTCTCCATGGCGTACACGCCCGGCGTCGCCCGCGTGTGCAACGCGATCGCCGCCGACGAGTCGCTGGCCGACGAGTACACGATCCGCAAGAACACGGTCGCGATCGTCTCCGACGGCACGGCGGTGCTCGGGTTGGGCAACATCGGCCCGAAGGGTGCGATGCCGGTCATGGAGGGCAAGGCCCTGCTCTTCAAGGAGTTCGGCGGCGTCGACGCGTTCCCGATCTGCCTCGACGTGGCGTCGCCGCAGGAGATCATCGAGACCGTCGTTCGGCTCGCGCCCACGTTCGGTGGGATCAACCTCGAAGACATCGCCGCGCCCGGTGCGTTCGAGGTCGAGGAGGCGCTCAAGGAACTGCTCGACATCCCGGTGTTCCACGACGACCAGCACGGCACCGCAGTGGTGACGCTCGCAGCGCTGGAGAACGCTCTGCGGATCACCGGCAAGCAGATCGCCGATCTGTCGATCGTGATCTCGGGTGTCGGCGCGGCGGGCGTGGCGATCGGCAAGATCCTGCTCGGCGCCGGCGCCACGAACGTCGTCGGCGTCGACTCGAAAGGCGCCGTCTACGACGGCCGCGACGGGCTGAACCGGTGGAAGCAGTGGTTCGCCGAGAACACGAACCCCGACGGCAAGCACGGTGCACTGGCCGACGTGATGCACGGTGCCGACGTCTTCATCGGCGTCAGTGCGCCCGACATCCTGACCGTCGACGACGTGAAGAACATGGCCGACGACCCGATCGTGTTCGCGATGGCCAACCCCGATCCGGAGATCCGGCCCGAACTCGTCGGCGGCCTCGTGCGGGTCATGGGCACCGGACGCAGCGACTACCCGAACCAGATCAACAACGTGCTCGCGTTCCCCGGCATCTTCCGTGGTGCGCTCGACGCCCGGGCGACGGAGATCACCGAGAACATGAAGTTGGCAGCCGCGGCCGCGATCGCCGAATCGGTCTCCGACGCCGAGCTGTCCGAGACGTTCATCATGCCGCCGGTGTTCGACAAGTCGGTCTCCCAGCGGGTGGCGGCGGCCGTCTCCGCAGCAGCGGTCGCCGACGAGGTCTGCCGCCCCTGAGATCGACGCCACGATCGGACCGTGCGGCGATCAGGGCTGCTGGACCGACCCGTTGGCCATGTCGGCGACCACATCTCGATCCGGGTACAGCCAGATGTCGATCTCCGCCGACACCTCGACGACCTCCGATGGCGGTCCGTGCTGTTCGACGAGGTCGGGTTCGGGGCAGGTCAACTGCAGGCCCTCGCGACGGTCGACGATGATGAACGATCGATCCCCAGGGTCCTGCCTCGCCCGCTCGAACTGACCCTCGTCGACCAGCCACACGTGCGGAATACTCTGCCCACCGGCCACACACTGCGCCGGGAGCACCGGCGCTGCATGGTCGGACAGCAACGTGACGATCGACGACGTCCAGTATCCCGAGTAGCCGCGGTCGTATCCGAGCACTGCGAGCTGCTCGACCTCGTGTGCGACATCAGGGAGCAAGGCCTGGACGTCGCTGTCGTCGCGGACGATGCCGGTCGTGCCGGCGAACAGCACCGACGCGATCGCGAGTCCCCCGACGGCTCCCCGGCTCACCGGCGGCGCGACGGCTGCCCCGACTGCGACGGCAACGCCAACTGCGGGCGACGCGACGATGACGTAGCGGAAGGATCCCAACGACGCGCCGGCCGACGAGAACACGTACGTCGTGGCGACGACCCCGAGCCAGGCGAGGGCGAGCCCCGCCAACCACGGGACACCCCATCGCGAGCCGGTCCGCATGCTGCGCCACAGGATGGTCACGACGGCGACGACCCCGCTCAGCGCGACAACGGCCAGCAGTGCACCGATGACGCGGACCAGCAGCGACGGATCGGATCCGAGGCCGCCACCGATCATGTCCCAGAGGCCGCGCGCCACGACGTCGGCGTGCCGCCGGACGTCACGGAGTGGAGCGAGTTCGGTGCCGCTCGATCGCTGCTCGACTCCCACCAACGGAAGTGCGACACGTATCGCTACCCAAGCCACGACCCCGAACGCAACCGCCAGCGCCAACGAGCGGGCGCGGGCCCAGCTCTGATCGAACGGGGCACCCTGCGCCCGACGCCACACGATCCCGAGGGCGGTCAGCGTCAACATCGGAGCGACGATCGTGACGACCGACAGGGGGTCGTTGACACCCAGCACCGCCACGGCCACGGCCACGACCGCCCACTGCCGCGCTCCGCTCACCTCCCGCCGGCCGGTCACGATCTCGAAGCCGAGCCGGATCGCGAGCAGGTACAGGCCGGCTTCGAGGCTGCGGGTCGTGACGCCGGCGTTGGCGATGCGAGTGCCCGGCAGCGCGACCTGATAGGCCGCCACCGAGCCGACCACGAGCAGATCCTGCCACCAGCTGAGGTCGGTGACCTCGATCCGGCGCACCTGGGCAACGGCATGTCGAGCGAACGAGACGATCAGCATGAACCCCACCGTGTGCAGCACCAGCGCGGACACGAGGATCGACCATCGGTCGGCCGGCAGCACGAGGTTCGCGATCACGAACAACGGCATGTGCAGCACATACGTGTTCTCGGGAAGGATGAGGTCGCCGTCCCACGGACGCCACGTCGACAGCGCCACCTGCCACGCGGCGTCGTCGCTGGTGAACCCGGTCACGAGCATTCGCTCGAGCGGAGGGATCGAGCTGACGCACGCCGCGATGACGATCAATACCGAGAACCGGCAGCGTTGCCACAGAGTCGGACGGGACGTCGTGAGGGCCGATCCGGGTCGACTCATCGAGGTGGCCCGATCATCCGACCGGATCAGACCGGGAGGCCGCCGGCTGCGACGATGGCTTGGCTGAACGGGCGGCACAGCTCACGGAGGCGGGCACAGCCGTCCTCGCCGATCGACTCGTAGGGCACGAGGGCGAGTTCGTCGGTCCGGTCCTCGACCCAGCGTCGTCGTTCGGCGCCGAGTTCGCTGAGTGTGCCGTCGGGGTCGAGCAGGCCACGGTCGATCAGCCGGTCGCTCGCCGCGGTCCACGCGTCGTCGTCCCAGTTCCGGGTTCGTTGGAGCACACCCGCCGCGATCGTCCCGGTGCCGCCGTGCATCAACAGCGCCTCGATGCCGGACACGCCGTCCGCCACGAGGGCTGCGATGTGCCCGTCGCCACGGAACTCGCGCAGCAGGGTCTGTGCGTGCCAGAGCACGAGGTGAGCATCGGTCGGCCACGGCAGAGCGGCGTGGCCGGCGAACAGCGGGCGGCCGTGGAGATGGTCGGTCGCCGCCAGCGCCGCCGTCCGGGCGAGCGCCGCGGCCTGCGCCATGTCGTCGCTCGCGATCGCCTCGTCACCGAGCATGCGCCGGAGCGCCGTGTCGGCGACCATGAACCTGGCGTCGATGAGCTCCTCGGGACGGACGGTCTGCCACACCCCGTTCATCGCCGCCCGCACCGTTGCCGGTTCGAAGTTGTAGAACGTGGCGACGACCAGCTCGGCCGACGCCTCGCCGAGCGCGGCCGACCGGGAGGCGAAGTAGCCCGAGCGCTCGTCGAGGAGCCCGGCGCCGCGATACTGCTCGGGGCCCTCCGGGACGAAGTAGATCATCGAGTGGATGGGTTCGAGCGTGCGCCACGTCTTGCGGGCGATGACCGGGTCCATCGGGGCGACGGTATCTGCCGGACGGTATCGGCCGAGGGACCGACCGGTGGTGTCGGCCATCGGGCACCGGGCGCTCTACCGGTCGCCGGTCGGGCGACGGGAAGCCAACAACGCCTCGGCTTCGGGCGACAGCGGCTGACGGAACAGACCGTCGGGGACGGGTGCGTCGGCACGGATCAGCGAGATGTGCCACGCCGGCGAAGAGCCGAGCGCCCAACGCAGGGAGTTCGTCACGGATCGGCCGATCACGTGCGCTCCCCGGCGCGTGTGGAGGCCCGTGAGTGTGAGCAGCCGGTCGGGCATCGTGGCGACGGCCGCGTCGAACAGCGGCCGGTAGCCGAACTTGACCGGGATCGAGAGCGGTGGATCCTGCAGGAACTCGATCGCGTGCGCGAGGTCGTCGGTGCGGGCGAGCGCCGGATGGTCGCGCACCCACTCGGTGAGCGCAGCGGCGGTGGTCGGCATCGGATCGGCGTCGAGCAGGGCGCCGATCTGCGTCTGCTCGTCGACGAACCGGTCGGCTTCGTCGACGGTGAGCGGCGTCGGACCGTACGCCTGATACGCCGAGAGGAACGACTCGGTGAGCACGTTGTGCACCCACGCCGCCATCTCGGGACGACCGGCGCTGTACGGCAGGTTCCGCTCGCTGTGGCCACTCACCGGCCGGTGGGCGCGGCGCACCATCGCGACCGCACGTTCGACCTCGGCCATCGCGCCGTACGTCGTCTCGGTGACGTAGAACGAGGTGCGGGTGAGCCGGCCGAGCGGATCCTCGCGATAGCGCGAGTGTTGCTCGACGCCGGCGACCACTTCCGGATGCGCGGTCTGCACGATCAACGCACGGATGCCACCGACGAACGCGGAGGCGTCGCCGATCACCCTCCACGAGATCGACTCGGGGCCCAGCAGCCCGGGGTCGGGAGCGTGATCGAGCGTGTGCTCCAACGGTTGCGGACCGTGGGAGAACAGACCGGTCGTCGCCTCGACCACCCGATTCTTCAGCCCACCGAGCACAGCGTTCGCGGCGGAGGCGGCATCGTCGAGGCGTGGCATGTCAGCCCCGGCGCGCGGTCGTCGTCGTCGCACGAGCCAACTCGATCAGTTCGTCGAGCCGGCGACCGGGCGCGCCGACGACCGTGTCGACGCCCGCGTCCTCGAGCGCGGCGGCGGCCCGTTCGGCCGCACGATCGACGGCCGGGTTGGTGACGGTCAGGATGGCCAGGTCGGCGCCGTTCTCGGTGCATGCGGCGACGAATTCGGCGACCGGGACGTCGGCACCGAGGTGATGCACATGCCAGTGATCGGCTCGCAGCGCGGCGGCGGCCATGGTGGTCGGCAACGCATGGTGGTC
>CAXBAZ010000127.1:0-8308 GCA_963973395.1 uncultured Acidimicrobiaceae bacterium | reverse complement strand
TAACCCGTAGCGCCGGCCGATGCCGCAATCCGACCAGGGGTCGACATCGCTGACCACCGTGCTGCTCACGCCCGTGTTCGTGGGGCTGGCGTTCACGGCGTTCCAGGCAGCGATGTACACGCACGCCCGGTCGGAAGCCCGCTCGGTCGCTCGGGACGCCGTCGTGCTGGTGGCGCGGCACGGTGAGCCGGCCGAGCAGGTGGAGGCATCGGCCGAGGGGATCCTCCGCGACGCCGAACTGTTGAGCGCGACCGATGTCGACATCCGGGTCGACAGCGGCCTCGTGGTCGTGCGGCTGACCGGGAACGCCCCTGGCATCATCCGTGGCACCGCAGCCGGGATCGACGTGACCGAGTCGTTGCCGATCGAGGGATTTCGTCCGTGAGGGATCGTGGCGCTGCCGACGCACTCGGCCTGGTCCTGGTCGCCCCGGCGGTGTTGGGGCTCGCGCTGCTCGTCGTCGCGCTCGGGCGCGGGGTCGACGCCAGGGCCCAGGTGCGGTCCGCCGCCGAGTCGGCGGCGCAGGCGGCGGCGTTGGAGCGCAATCCGGAGGCGGCGAGCACGGCGGCTCGGCGCGCGGCCGACGCGATGCTGGGCGACAGCTCGAACTGCAACGATCCGTCGGTGGTCACGGTGTACCAACCGCCGGCGTCCTCGCCCAACGTCGAGGTCGGCATCGTGCGGGTGACGATCACGTGCGAGGTGTCGGATCGTGGCGTCGAGGTGATCGGTCGGTCCTACGACGAATCGGTGACCGCGGTCGCCTCGATCGATGTCTTCCGGGCGCGGCGATGAGGTTTCGTGCCGTGATGAGCCGATCCGGACCCGAGCAGCGCACGAGGCGCATGCGCGGCGAGCGTGGATCGGCCGTCGTGACCTCGCTCGTGCTGCTGTTCGCGTTCACGGCCGGTGGCGTCATCTGGCTCTCGCGCGACGTCAATCGGGTCGTCTCCAATCGGTCGGCGGCCCAATCGATCGCCTTCCAGTCGGCACGGGCCGGGGCTCAGCAGGTGGAGATCGGCTCCCTGCGCAGCGGTGCAGCGGACGATGTCGTGATCGACGAGGAACTCGCCCGTGAGGCGGCGCGACGCATCGCCGACGAGCTGTTCGACTCCTACGGCGTGCGCGGCACCTCGTCCATGAGCATCAGTGGCGATACCGTGACGGTCACCGTCACGATCGAGGATCCGGTCGGCGACCAGACCGCTGCCGGTTCCGTCCGAGCGCAGGCGGGGCCATGAACCGAGCCAACTTCGACCCGTGGCGCCTCCTCGAACCCCGACGTGGATTCGCGCCGCGGTTTCCGTTCCGGCGTTCTCGTTCCCGTCACTCCGGTCGGGAGAATCGAGCGCGCATGGCTGATCGAGCACGAGTCGGGAACGAGCCGTGACCAGGCTGGTTCTCGTCGCGCGCTCGCTGATCCTGCTGACGTTGCTGATGGGTGCTGTACCGGTGGCGATGGTGTTCGCCGCTCGCGAGCGCTTCGGTGGCGGGGCGCCCTTCCACGGTGTCCCCTCGCCCGCCGACTGGAGCGCCGACCGGATTCGAAACGCGCTCACCGAACAACTGACCGAGCAGACGATCGCCGACATCATCATCCGTCTGATGCTCGTCGTCGTGTGGGTCGGCGTGATCTCGATCGTCGTCACCGTCGTGGCCGAGATCGTGCACATGACCCGTCACGGCGGACTCGCGATGCCCGACATCCGGGGCCTCGGCATGACGCAGCGAACCGCCCGGTTCATCGCATCGGGTCTGATCGTCGTCGTTCCGCTGTTCACCTCGCCGTCGCGGTCGGTTGCGATCGACGCACCATCGGTGCCCCTCGAACGTCCGGCGGTGTCACTGCTGGGCTCGGAACGAGCCGCCTCCCTGCCGGCTTCGTCGATCGATGGCGCGAGGTCGACGTCGGTCGGGTCCGGGGCCGAACGATCGGCCCCGGTCGTGGGCCGGCACGACGCCGACGCCGTCGCGACGTCGAGCGGGCGTTACGTCGTGCGAGCGGGCGACTCCATCTACGGCATCGCCGAGCGGTTGGTCGGGCCCGACACGACGCGCGTGGCTGCCTTCGCCGAGCAACTCGTCGACATCAACATGGGTCGCCGCATGCCGGACGGTCGCCAATTCGACAACGCCGCGTTCATCGACGTCGGTTGGGTGCTCGAACTGCCCGATGACGTCGCTCCGGCTCCGATCACGAGCCAGGTCGACGCCGGCGTGCACGTGGTCGAGGACGGCGAGTCGCTGTGGTCGATCGCCGACGACGAACTCGGTGATCCGACGCGATGGCCCGAGGTGTACGCCGCCAACGAGGGCCACACGTTCGACGACGGGCGACAACTCGTCGAGCCCGACCTGATCCAGCCCGGCTGGGAACTCCGGCTGCCGCACGAGACGCCGGACGCGAGCGCTGTCGACGACTCCGTCGACACCGGGGCCGACGCGACCGGTGCCGAACCCGCGACCGACGACCCTGCGCCCGCCGCACCCGCGACCGACAACCCCGCGCCGGCCGCACCCGACAGAGGGACCGCCGTACCCGACGAACCGATCGTGACGTTCGATCCTGGCCCCACTGAGCGGCCCGAGCCCGAACGTTCCGCCGACGCAGACTTGGCCGAGCTCCGGCTCGCATCGTCCGGCGACCTCCCAGGTGGGCCGGCGCGACGCCTCAACGTGTGGGACGAGGTCGGGGCCGCCACGAACGTCGCCGCTGCGAACGCGGCCGATCTCGACGGTGCCCGAACCGACGGCGCAGCACCGGATTCCGTTTCGCCTCGTTTGTTGCCGTTCGGCGCAGCCGCCATGCTGTCGGCCGGTGTGCTGACACTGCTCGCGGTGCGTCGCCGCACGCAGCTGCGCCGGGCCCGGCCCCGCACCCGGCTCCCCGAGCCGTCGGCGCGACCGGCCGCGACAGAGCGCGCGCTCCGCGCCATCGATGTGGGTGAACGACTCGCACGCGTCGAGACGGCGATTCGTGCCGTGGCGATGCCGCTCGTCGATCGCGATGCGCGAGTGCTCGCCGTGTTCGTCACATCGGAGGGTGACATCGAACTGCGTGCCACGGGTCCCGTCATCCTGCCGGCACCATGGGAGGGGGATGAGGCCGTGTGGCATCTCGCAGCGTCGACACCACTCGAACTGTTGGCCGACGACGCTCGTCCGGTGAGCCCGCCCTGTCCGACCCTCGTCCAGCTCGGTACCGACGACGCCGGCCGCGACGTCTACGTCGATCTGGAGGCCATACCGGTGGTCGAGGTGGGCGGACCCGGCGACCAGGCCGACGCGATCGTGTCGGCGATCGCGGCCACACTCTCAGCCTCGCTGCTGGCCGAAGTCACCACGTTGGTCGGCCTCGGCATCGCGGACGAAGCCTTCCTCGGCCATCGGCGCTTCGTGCCGGTGAGCGATGGTCGACGGGCGTTCGAAGCGGCCTCGGCGGCGATCGGTTCCACCGCCTCGTCGGGGGCGTCGACATTCCGACTGAGGTCGACGGGCACGGCGACCGAAACGTGGGAACCTGCGGTCGTGCTGATCGGATCGTCGACCGGATCCGTGACCGTCCCGAGCGAGCGGACCGGTCTGGCGGTGGTGTCGGCGTCACCGATCCATGGTCCGTCGAGCCGGCTCGCCCCCGATGGGGATGCGTGGTTGTTGCAGCCGGCGGGGATCCGGCTGACGCCCGTGGGCCTGACCGCGAGCGACATCGCAGCCATCGCAGAACTGGTCGCGGTGGACGATCCCGAAACCGATGCGGCCGTACCGCCGGGTGCACCTCGCGACGCGTCGTCGGTGCTCGATCCTGCGGGGCTCGACGATCACACCCTCATCGTCGACCCGGACGACCACGACGACGACCGCGGCCACGACCCCGACGACGACCGCGGCCGCGACCACGACGATGACCCCGACGATGACCACGGTCACCACGACGAGGCGTCTGCGATCGCTCCCGCGCCACCACCGCCGCACGAACTTCTCGTCCGGATGATCGGGCCGGTCGCAGTGGTCGATCGCAACGGTGTCGAGGTCGCATTCGAACGCTCGAAGACGCGCGAGCTGCTCGCCTGGTTGGCGACGCACCGCGAGCGGTCGACGCGATCAGCGGCCCGCACCGCCCTGTGGGAACTCGACGTTCGCGACGCCACGTTCGCCAACGTGGTCTCGGAGGCCCGTCGCTCGCTGGCACGCCTGGTCGAACCGCCCGAGGGCGACGAATGGGTGGGTCGCACGATGACCGACTCCCTGCCGCTGCACCACCTCGTCCTGTCCGACGTCGACGTACTCCGTCACGCCGTGGAAGCAGCGCGCGTGCAACCACCGGCCCAGGCGATCGACACGCTGACCCCGGCGGACGATCTGATCGCAGGGATGCCGTTCGAGGGCACCTCCTATCTCTGGCCCGACAGCGAGGGGATCACCTCCGACCTCGTGCTGCTCGCCACGACCGCGGCCGCCGAACTGGCAGCGCACTGTCTGTCGGTCGGCGACATCGAGGGTGTCTTCCGTGCGACCGCCCGAGGCCTGCAGGTGCTGCCCGCCCACGAGGAGTTGATCGGCATCCGGATGGAGGCGCACGCCCGCGCCGGCGACCTGGAGCGACGGTGAACCGGCTCCCAAGCTCGTCGAGCTGCGGCGGCGGCTGCTGAACCCGGCCCGCTGACGCGCGAGGGGTCATCGGGGTGCCGCCCACGATCCCTCGTGATGAGCCGGTTTCAGCGGGGACCGGTCTGGTACTGGATCGCGGCCCGGTCGGTGATGTGGTCCTTGATCAGCTCGGCGATCAGCAGCACGTGCTGTGGGTGGTCGCGGTACGTGCGGAAGTCGTTGACGTTGTCGAAGTCGGCGACGACGCAGTAGTCGTAGGTGCCTTCCGACACGCCGACGTCGGCGCCGTGCACGTAGCTGCGGATCACGTCGATCTCGCTCGGCAGCTCGCTCAAGCCGGCGCTCACCTTGTCGACGTGCTCGGGGGTGACGTGGTCGGCCCACTGGAACATGACGACATGGCGGAACGGCATCGGTGACTCCCGGGAAAGGTGACGGTGTTCGTGACTAGTTGTACTGGCCGAGGATCGTGTTCTCGGTCACTCGCTCGAGCGTGTCCTTGACCGACGCGGCGATCTCGGCGTCGACGCCCTCGACCGCGGAGAGATCGTCGACCGTGGCGCGCTGGAGACGCGCCAGCCCCCCGAAGCGCTCGACGATCGACGCCGCGACATCGGGCGTGAGCTTGCTGACGCGACGCAGGAGACGCAGCCCGCGCGGGGCGATCTCGTCCTCGAGCTTCGCGTCGCCCAGGTGGAGCGTCGCCAGGGTCATGCGGGCGTCGAGCACGTCGTCGTCCTTCAGGCGCGACATCTCCGCGGCGGTGTCCTCCGGATGGCGGTGCGGCGGGAGGTAGTCGGCGATCACGAGATCGACCTCGTCGTCGATGTCGGTGTAGATCTCGTCGAGCTGCAACCGCAGGAGGCGGGCGTCGACACCGAGCTCGATGATCATCGTCTCGATCTCGTCGGCGATGCGGTGCACCATCTCGCCGCGCTGGACGACGGTGACGACGTCGCGGACGGTGACGACGTCTTCGATCTCGAGCGCCGTCAGCTTGTCGAGTGCATCGTCGAGTCGGACCTTGTAGCGCTCGAGGGTCTGCAGCGCCTGATTGGCGCGATCGAGCAGGCGCCCGACCTCCTGGAGCTGGCGCTTCAATCCGCCGGCGTACACGTTGATGACGCCCATCTCCTCGGACGCCGACACGACCGGCACGTCGAGCGAGCGGGCGACACGTTCGGCGGTGCGGTGCCGCGTGCCGGTCTCGCTGGTCGGCACGGTCGGGTCGGGAACGAGGTGCACGTTGGCCCGTGCGATCCGACCGCCGTCGTTGGAGATGATGATCGCGCCGTCCATCTTCGCGAGCTCTGACACGCGCTGGGGGCTGAAGGGTGCGTCGACGAGGAAGCCGCCGGAACAGATCGACAGCACCTCGGGATCGTCGGACAGGACGATCAGTGCGCCGGCCTTCGACCGCACGACCCGGTCGATGCCGTCACGCAGCGGCGTACCGGGCCCGACCCGGGCGAGCGCGTCGCGCATCGCCTCGTTCGCACCGCGATGTCGACTGTCCACGAACCGATCCTAGTCGGCGACCGAATGTGCGGCCCGGTCGCATCCCGGGCGAGACCGAACGGAGCGAACCTGGTTCGCTCCGTTCATGTGAGTCCGGCTGCCGCGAGCGCTTCGGGCAGGGTGCCGACGCGGATCATCCGGATCGAGTCGCCGTCGGGAGCCGGCGAGTTCTTGGGGGCGATCACACGGGTGAACCCGAGCCGGGCGGCTTCGCTCAACCGGCGCGGTGTGTGCGCGACCTGACGGAGCTCGCCACCGAGACCCACCTCACCGAACGCGACGAGATCGGGCGGCAGCGGGCGGTCGGAGATCGCGCTCGCGATCGCCAGGCAGATCGCGAGGTCGAGCCCGGGTTCGACGAGCCGTACCCCGCCGACGGTCGAGGCGTAGACGTCCTGCTGCTGCACCCCCACCCGAGCGCGCTGTTGCAGCACGGCGAGCAACAGTGCGAGCCGGTTGCTGTCGATGCCGAGCGCGGTGCGGCGGGCCGGCACGTTGGGTGGCGCCGCCGTGGTCAGCGCCTGCACCTCGACCACGATCGGCCGGTGGCCCTCCATCGTGGGAGCGATCGCAGACCCGGGCACACCGGTGCGTCGGTCACCGAGGAACAGACGGCTCGGGTCGGGCACGCCGACGAGGCCGGCGCCGGCCATCTCGAACAGCCCCAGCTCGCTGGTGGGGCCGAACCGGTGCTTCGTGGCGCGCAGCAGTCGCAGCGCGTGGTGGCGTTCGCCCTCGAACGACAGCACCGTGTCGACGATGTGCTCGAGTACCCGCGGGCCGGCGAGCGAGCCCTCCTTCGTGACGTGGCCGACGAGGATGATCGGCACGTTGCGGAGCTTGGCGATGCTGACGAGCTGCTGCGCACACCCGCGCACCTGCGTGACCGAACCCGGCGCGGACCCGATCGCCGGGTCGTGCACGGTCTGGATCGAGTCGATCACCACGAAGTCGGGCTTCACGTCGTCGATCGCGGCGATGATGTGCGGCAGCGCGGTCTCGGCGAACAGCCACAGGTCGGGCCGCACCGCGTCGAGGCGTTCGGCGCGCAGCCGGACCTGCTGGGCGCTCTCCTCGGCGGTGACGTACAGCGACTGGCCCGACCATCCGGCGAGCAGCTGGAGCAGGATCGTGCTCTTGCCGATGCCCGGCTCGCCGCCGAGCAGCGTGACCGAGCCCGGCACCAGGCCGCCGCCGAGCACCCGGTCGAGCTCGCCGATCGCGGTGGTGCGCGGCGTGCTCGCCTTGGGGTCGATGTCGCCGATCAGCATCGGCGTGGCGGTGGTGGGTGCGAGCGGCACGGCACCCGACGGGAGCGCGACCTCTTCGACCAGCGTGTTCCACTGCCCGCACGACGAGCACTGCCCCGCCCACTTCGGATGCGAGGCACCGCAGTCGGTGCACACGTGCTCGATCTTCACCTTGGCCATGTGAGCAGTCTGACCGCAGGCTGTCACAGTCCCGCGGACACACGGGAACGGCGCCTACCGGACCTGCCAGGTGATGGGGGACAGGGGGTCGGTGGTGTACGTGCAGTACGTGCCGGTGTGGACGGCCTGTTCGAGGTGGGCGGCCACGGCGGCGTGGTGTTCGGCCAGACGCTTCAGCGCGTACCGAATCGACCGGGTCACGCTCGTGCGGGCCCGCTCGGCGTCGCTGCCGGTCACCCGTCGGCGACCGCCCAGGCCGACCGCCCGCGCGAGCTCGGCGAGCAGGTAGTCCCGATCCCGTTCCGCCAGTTCGACGCGGCCGATGTCGTTGAGCCGGGTGGCCTCGTCGATGTCGTCCTCGACGTCCGCGAGCCGCCGTCGGTAGGCCTCGCGGGCCTCGTCGTCGATGGTCGGAAGACCGCCGCCGCCCGTCGCCGGCACCTCGTCGTGGTCGACCGACCAGCCGGCGCGCAGCGTCCCGTGTTCGACCGCGGCGAGGTCGAGCGCGTGGAACTCGCGTCCGGGCTCGGCGAGCAACCGCTCGATGTAGCGGAACCCCTGCAGGTACCGCATGTGGACCGTGACATCTCCGAAGCAGATCCGGCGCGTGTCGCCGTCGCAGCAGAAGATCGCCAACGGGGTGCCGCGATCGCCGGACGACGGCGCCGCCGGTGTGGCCGACGCGGTGGTCGACGCGGTGGCCGACGCGGCGTCCGGTCGCCGGCGCGCCTGATCCGCCCATCCGGCCGCCC
>CAXBAZ010000126.1:0-8403 GCA_963973395.1 uncultured Acidimicrobiaceae bacterium | reverse complement strand
CGTGCCGCGTCACGACGGCGATCGTGACGCCGAGATGTCGTCGAACCGGTACCCGAAGCCGGCTGCACGCTCCGCGAACCGCTCGCGGAGGCGCCGCATCCGGGCGCGGATCAACGGGTTCGACGACGACTCCCAGTCGGCCCACGTCGCCTCGTACTTCGAACTTCGGCCGCCCTGCACCATCTCTGCGGGCAACGTGCCGTCGAGCTCGAGGAACGCAGCGACGCCCGCCAGGACGGCAACGGGCTCGGCGACCAGATCCTCGTAGGTGATGACGTGCAGTCGATGGATCGCCGGGGCGTCGGTGCGCATGGTCTCGTGCGCCCGGAACCAGTTCTCGAACACACTGGCGTAGGTCCGCCGTGGAGCCCACTTCTTCGTCGACAGACTGACGATCACCGGATGCCGCATGATCACGATGAACGACGCATCGGGAAACACGGCCTGCAGGAATCGCATGCGGATCAGGTTCGGTGGCGACTTCTCGAGCAACACGCTCTTCGTGAGGTCCCAATGGCGGCCCCACTGCTCCATCAGGCGGGTGGTACTGTCCTGGGTCGCGAGCGGAGAGGACTCGGTCATCGCGCTGCGCGGGTCGAGCGCGAATCGGCCGGGGCCCCCGAACTGCTCGCCGGTCGGCATGACGTCCTGCAGGTGTTGACCTTCGTCCTCCTCGACACCCGTGTTCTCGAAGCCGCTGACATCGGGATGGGACGCGATCGCTCGCGACAATGGCGTGGTGCCGCTGCGGTGTAGGCCGCCGACGAAGACCAGCCGGCGGCCGGTTCGATCGCCGGTTCGGTCGACAGTCTGATCCGTCACCTCGTCGCTCATGTGTGTCTCCTCGTGTGACGCGCGCACGCCCTGCGCCGCGTGTGCAGCTCGTCAGGGTAACAACGTCGGCGAGCACCGCTCCTCATCTCATCGTCACACGTCCGACATCGTGGTGACCGGTGCAGGTGCGAGGACGACTGGTACGTTTTCTCGGTAGATTTCGACGGCGAGAACGATGAGCGAACAGCAGGAAGATTTCAGATTGCGGGAACCACACCATGAGCCGGTTCAGCGGGTGCTGCTCGCCTCGTCGGCGGGTGGTCATCTCGCGCAACTGGTGCGACTCGAAGCCTGGTACTCCTCGCGCGACGTGAGGTGGTCGACCTTCGACCTGCCCGACGCCCGCAGCATGCTGAGCAACGCCGACGTCGTCTGGGCGCACCACCCGACCACGCGCAACGTGCCGAACCTGTTGCGGAACGTCGTCCTCGCCTTCCGCGAGATCCGGGCTCACCGGCCCGACGTGGTGATCTCGTCGGGCGCCGGGATCGCCATCCCGTTCTTCTGGATCGCGAAGCTCTTCCGCGCCAAGACGATCTACGTCGAGGTCATCGACCGATTCGACACCCGTACGCTGACCGCGAGACTCGTTTCGCCCGTCACCGATCTGTTCGTCGTCCAATGCGAGGATCAACTCGACCTGTTCCCCGGAAGCCACTTGATCGGCCGTCTCCTGTGAGGACGGTGGTCATCTCGGTCGGCACCGACCACCATCCGTTCGACCGAGTCCTCGAGTGGGCAGCCCGCGCCCAGCAACAGCTCGGCGTCCACGTCGTCGCTCAGCGTGGCGCAACTGCGCCTCACTGCGGCGTCGAGTCGTTCGAGTACATCCCCGCACCCGAGCTCGAGGCCCGGATGCGTGCCGCCGACGCCGTCGTGTGCCACGGCGGCCCCGGCACGATCGGATTGTGCCGGAGCGCCGGACAGCGTCCGATCGTCATCCCGCGCGACCCATCGCTGGGTGAGCACGTCGACGACCACCAGATCCGATGGACCGCGAAGTTGGCGCGCCAGGGTGAGATCGACCTGGTCGACAGCTACGACGAACTGATCGATCAACTCCAGGTCGAACACCGACGAATTCCCGACAACACCGTCGACGTCGAGCAGTCGATCAAGGCGTTCGGAACCCTCGCGGATGCCCTCCTCGCCGGGGAGTTGCCCAGACGGCCATTTCGCCAGCGGCTGGTGTTCAGAAGAACACTGTGAGCACGATCGTCTATGTCGGGGCGGTCGGCCGCTCGGGCACGACCCTGCTCGAGCGAACCATCGCTACGTCGCCGACGTGCACGGCTCTCGGCGAGGTCGTCCACCTCTGGGACCGTGGCGTCCTGAGCGACGAGTCCTGCGGATGCGGCGCGCGGTTCAGCGAATGTGCGTTCTGGTCCGAGGTCGGGCAGCGAGCGTTCGGCGGCTGGGACCGTGTCGATCCGGACCGACTCGGAGCCGATCGCCGGCGTGTCGACCGCAACCGGTACATCCCGTGGCTGCTCGTACCGGCGATCGCCCCGCGCTCGTTCCGGGTCGCTCGCGAACGTTTGATCCGCACGCTCGACGCTCTGTACGTCGCGGCCGGCGAGGTGGCCGGTGTCGATGTCCTGGTCGACTCGTCGAAGCATCCGTCCTATCTCTTCCTGCTCCGGTCGCTGCCCTCCCACGACGTTCGACTGCTGCACGTGATCCGCGATCCCCGCGGGGTTGCCCACTCGTGGTCCAAGGAAGTCGCCCGGCCCGAGTCCGGAGCACCGATGGAACAACTCTCGACCGGGCGGGCGATCGGACGGTGGACCAGTCACAATCTCCTCCTCCAACTCGCGTCGGTCGTCGGGATCCGACGCCGTCGACTCCCGTACGGACGATTCGTCGAGCAGCCAGGTTCGGTGGGAACCGCCGTCGACGATCTCATCGGACGGCCGACGACACAGCCGCTCGCCATCCACGGCACGACCGTCACCCTCGGCCAGGACCACACCGTGTCGGGCAATCCGTCGAGGTTTCGAACCGGCGCCGTCGACGTCCGCCCGGACGATGCGTGGAGGCATGCCATGTCGGCGCAACACCGCAGGGTGGTCGGTGCGCTGACGACGCCACTCAGACAGGTGTATCTCAGATGACCGAGCCAACGTTCCCCTCCGTCGCCGTGGTGGTGCCGACCCACGACCGACCGGAGATGCTGCGCCGTGCGATCCAGGCCATCGTCGAACAGGACTACCCGGGTCCGATCGATGTGGTCGTCGTCTTCGACCGGACCGAGCCGGACCGGACGCTCGAGTCGAGCACGCCTCGTCGCACGGTCCGGGTGATGCGCAACACGCGGACGCCCGGCCTACCCGGCGGACGCAATACCGGCATCGACGCGTGCCGCGATGCGGACTACGTCGCGTTCTGCGACGACGACGACCTGTGGATGCCCGGCAAGCTCACGACACAGATCGACCGGATGCGCGACGAACCCGACGTGTGGCTGTCGACCACCGGCGTCGTGATCGACTTCGACGGCGAACGCAGCGACCGGCCGTCGCCCGCGTCCGAACTCACCGTCGCCTCGCTCGTGCGCGACCGCACCACCGAGGCGCACCCGTCGACGTTCGTGTTCCGCCGGTCTGCCCTCGACACCATCGGCGATGTCGACGAGGTGATCCCGGGGGGCTACTCCGAGGACTACGACTACCTGCTCCGCATCGCCAAGGGCGGTCGCATCTTCTGCGTCACCGAGCCGCTCGTCGTGATCCGCTGGGGTCGGAGCTCCTACTTCGCCACCCGGTGGCGGAGCATCGTCGACGCGCAGCGCTATCTGATGGCGAAGCACCCCGAATTCGAGTCGGATCGGCGGGCCGAGGCACGCATACGCGGCCAGATCGCGTTCGCCCTCGCTGCGCTCGGAGAGCGGCGTGAGGCATTCGTCGAGATCATTCGCACCGTCAAGCGCTGGCCGCTGGAACAGAGGTGGCCGGTCGCCGCAGCCGTGGCGTTGAAGCTCGTCAGCGCCGACCGGGCGCTCGAGTTGGCACACCGGTTCGGACGAGGCATCTGACGGTGGCGGCCGTCGGCCGACCATCCGTGCTGCGTCCCGGTTGGATCGTCTACTCGCTGTTCGTGCTCAATCCGGTGTTCTGGGCCCTGGGCGTCGGCGGCTTCATCTGGTCGCTCGCAGTGATCCCGCTCGGCGCCTGGTTCGTCCTACGACCTGGGATGCGGCGTCCGCCGGCGCTGGTTCCGTACATCCTCTACGTCGTGTGGGCGGGATTCAGCGTGATCCAGATCGACAGAGCCACTCGGTTGTTGGCGTTCGGTTTTCGGCACACCGGATATCTCGCTGCGCTCGGGCTCGCGTACTACGTGTACAACGAGCGTCGCGTGACGCGCGAGCGGTTCGTCGACTGGGTCGCCATGTTCTGGGTCTGGGCGATCGCCGGCGGCTATCTCGGACTGCTCGTGCCACAGGGACGCCTGTCGGTGACTCCCGCAAGTCTGCTGCTCCCACGATCGATCGCCGAGAACGAATTCGTCGGCAACCTCGTCCGGCCGCGGTTCGCCCAGGTGCAGAACATCTTCGGTGTGTCGATCCCACGACCCTCGACGTTGTTCGCGTTCACGAACGAGTGGGGCGGCGCTGTCGGCCTGCTGACACCGTTCTTCATCGCGGCGACGCTGCTCTCTCCCGACCCGCGACGCCGCCGTCTCGGTGTGATCGGTCTGGTCGTCTCGATCCCGCCGATGCTGTTGTCCGTGAACCGCGGACTGTGGATCAGCGTCGCCGCGATTCTGATCATGGTCGCCGTGCGAAGCTTCATGGTCGGCCATACCGCACCCATCAAGTTCCTGGCCGCCGGCATCGTCGTGATCGCCGGCCTGATCGCGCTCACCCCCCTCGGTTCGATCGTCTCGGGGCGCCTGAGCGCGTCCGACGCCAACGCGCGCGCCGGCATCTACCAGGAAGCGTGGGAGGGTGCGCTCGCGTCCCCGTTCCTGGGCTACGGCGGTCCCCGCCCGTCGATCAACCCGTTCTCGCCGGCGGTCGGGACACACGGGCACATCTGGACGGCGATGTTCTCCCATGGGCTGATCGGGCTCACGCTGTACGTCGGCTTCATCGGCTGGGCCCTCTACAACACGACTCGACGTCGCGACCCGATGTCGATCATCCTCGCCAGCGTCGTCTGGGTCGCCGCACTGCAGATGTTCTTCTACGCAATGCTGCCCGTCGGGCTCCCGATCGTGCTGGTCGCGATCGGTCTGATCTTCCGAGCCGACGCCGACCGTGTCGCCGACGAGCCGGCGGACGACCGCGCGCGCCTGCTCACCACCGGTTCCGCGACATGAGGAACGACCAATGGTTCATCCCCTCGCTGTGGCCCGGCGGCAGCGAGGAGATCTGGAGCCCGTGGGGCCGCCGACATGGCGAGCGCTTCGTCGCGATCCCGTCGCGAGCCGATGCGCAGCAGCTCGTGCCGTGGCGCTGGAGCAGCGCGATCGCCGCGTCGCAGCGGGTGAGCGACGATCGGAGCCGGTACTCGCGGATCCGGGACGCGGGAGGCGTCGCGGCCCTGCTCGGCGTCGCTGTCGCGTCATCGTCCCACCGACTCGGTGTCCGGGCCGACATCTCGATCGTCGACCACCTGTCGTCCGAACTCGGGCTGCCCGGGTCGACGTTCGGCACGTTCATGTTCGGCCCGGCCCGCGCCAACCGGAAGCCGGTGATCCAGCTCCACGACCGGCGCGGCCGGACCCAGGCGTGGGTGAAGGTCGGCACGAACGACCTGACCCGCACCCTGCTCGGACGCGAGATCGACGTCCTCGAAGACTTCGCGCGCCGAACACTCACGTTCCGGGTACCGGCGGTGATGGGCCGGGGGACGTTCGGAACCTCCGAATGGGCTGCGCTCGAGCCCATGACGGTCGAACATCGTGTCGCCCCTGATCTCGACACGTTCGACAACCTCGCGATGTCGATCGAGGAGACCGCCCCACGGTGGTCAGGGCCGTCCGAGGACTCGCCGCTCGTCGACCGCCTCCGCGTGGAGGCGACCGGGCTCGAGTTCGCGTCGTCGGCCGTCGAGCGGCTCGTCGCGCGCCACCGGTTGATCGAACTCGCCGGCGCGCACGGCGATCTCGTCCCGTGGAACATGCTGTCGGGAGACGCCGACCACGCCGTGTGGGACTGGGAACGGTACGAGGCCACTGCTCCGGTCGGATTCGACCGGATTCATCGACGTGTGCAGGTCGCCGTCCAGCAGCTCGGACGCACGCTCGAAGCAGCGGTCGCCGACGTGGAGACCGATCTCGACTCGAAGCACGAGCCGGCGACCACATCCTGGTCGGCACTCGTAGATTGGTACCTCGCCGTCATGCTGTGCCGCTACCAACGCGACGCGCAGCGCCATGCCAACCCCCGACTCGTCGGCCGGATCAACGATCTCGCACGAGTCCTTGCCGATCGAGGAGCCCGTTCATGAACCTGATGACGAAGGAACGACGACGATTCGTCGCCCAGGGTCTGCGGCGGATGAGCGAGCCGTTCGCCAACGTCACAGCGGACCGGCGGATGCTGCCCACGTTCGTGATCGTGGGCGCCCAGCGCGCCGGCACCACATCGCTGTACAAGTATCTGGCCGAACATCCGGACGTCGGTCGTGTGCGGCTCGGCAAAGGCGTCCACTACTTCGACACCAACGCCCACCGCTCGATGGACTGGTACCGCTCCCACTTCCCGCTGGACCCTGAACGCGTCCCGTTCAAGCAGGGACCTCTCCACGTCGGCGAGGGGGCGCCGTACTACATGTTCCACCCGGAGTGCCCACGCCGAATCGACGAGGCGCTGCCCGGCGTCAAGGTGATCGCGATCCTTCGCGACCCGATCGAGCGGGCGCATTCGCAGTGGGCGCACGAATATGCGCGCGGGTACGAGACCCTCGAGTTCGAGGCTGCGCTCGATGCGGAGTCGGAGCGCCTGGCCGGCACCGAAGCGCTGCTCACCGAGCCCGATGGTCGCAGCTTCGAGCATCAGCACCACTCCTACGTCGCTCGCGGCCAATATGCCGAACAGGTCGAGCGCTTGTGGAACGTGTTCGGACGTGACCGCGTGCTCATCCTGTCCTCGAACGAGTTGTTCGGCGACCCCGCCTCGGCGTACGCGTCGACATTGTCATTCCTCGGCCTGCCTCCTCACGACGCGAACTTCGAGGTGCACAATGCCCGGTCGTATTCGAAGATCTCCCCGCAGATCGAGGCGCGCCTGACCGAGCGCTTCGGCGCCTCCAACGAACGGCTCGTCACCATGCTCGGGCCGGCGTTCGACTTTCGGCGCTGACCGTGGAAGCCGGCCTCGACGGGCTCGGGCGCCGCAGCGCGTTGGCGCTCGGGGGCGCCGGGATCAGCGGAGTAGCGATGATCGGGTCGATCATCATCGCCAGCCGCTCGCTCTCGGCCGGCGGCGCTGGCGAGTTCTTCGTCGCGATCTCGCTGTTTGCGATCGTGCAGGGCATCTGCTCGTTCGGCGCTGAGACCGGCTTCCAGTACTTCGTCCCGACGATGTCGACCCAGGAGGCGCGTCGGCTCATCCGGATCGTCGCCAGCGCCTCGGCCGTCCTCGGCGTCGTCACGGCGACGGCCGTCTGGCTGGGGGCCGAACCATTGGGTGAGCTGTTCGCAGAAGCAGAGACGGCGCCCGGGACCGCAGACGTGATCCGAACGATCGCAGTACTCCTACCGTTCGCCGGGCTCTACGAGCTCACGATGGGTGCGCTGCGCGCATGCGACCGGGTGCTGCTGTCGGTCGGTGTCGACCGGATCATCCAACCGTTGCTCCAGATCACGCTCATGCTCAGCGTCGCGTCGGCCGGCGGGAGTTCGAGCGCACTGGTCCTCGCGTGGGCCACCCCCTTCGTCGTGGCGACGATCGCCGCGTCGGTCCTGCTCGTCGTCCTCCCGCCGGGGTCGAACGTCGACCAACCGGTCGACGTGACACAGCGGATCTTCTGGCGATACACCGCACCCCGCTCGATCGCCCGGATCGCCCAGACGATGACGCAGCGGCTCGACGTGATGATTCTCGCTGCGGTCTACCCACTGGGCGAGGTCGCGGTCTACGGCACCGTTTCGCGGTGCATGATTGCCGGCGTGTTCGTGGCTACCGCGCTCCGCCAAACCGTGCAACCACGTCTTCGCCGCCTCATCGTCGACGGCGACCGTGTCGGGGTCAAGAACATGTACGGCGTCTCGACGACCTGGCTGGTTCTCGTGACGTGGCCCGTCTACCTCACGATGATCGCCTTCGCCCCGCTCGTGATGAGCGTCTTCGGGCCCGAGTACGTTCGGGGAGCGCCGGCACTCGTGCTGCTGTGCTCGGCCATGCTCGTCGCCTCGGCATGTGGGCTCGTCGACGTCGTCTTGTTGATGCTCGGCCGATCCTGGCTGTCGTCGATCAACATCGTGATCGCGCTCGTCGCGAACATCGCCCTCAATCTGATCCTCGCCCCGCGATTCGGCATGATCGGCTCGGCGATCGCGTGGGTCGTGGCCATCCTCGGGTCGAACCTCCTCCCACTCCTCCAGACACTTCGGTTCGGT